>JAMFRW010000357.1 GCA_026224975.1 Rhodoferax sp.
CCTGGCCTGGCTGATCGGCGCGGCGTTTGCACCGCTGGTGGCACTCGGTTTGTCAGCGCATTTCGGGCTGGCGTATGTGAGCGTTTATCTGCTCTCGGGTGCTGCGGCAACGCTGGCGGCGCTGAGCGTGAATCGGGTGGTGGTGTCGCGGGAGTAAGACTCCGCTGCGGCCTGCCCAGTGTGCAGGCCGGTCACGCCGCGCCTACAGGTGACCAAAGAACTCCGGCGCGTTTTGCCAGTTGTCGTGCATCCCATCGACGCAGGTCACGGCCAAGCGCGAGAGATCCTCTTCTGACACGCCCGCAAGGCAACCGATGTTGACGCCGTACATTTTCCCGATCGGCGTTTCGGTCCCAATGCCGAAGGGCCGAACGCCGCAGTGCTTGCAGAAGTAGTGCTGGTTCTTCCGGGTATTGAACAAGTACTGGGTCAATTCCGCTTCGCCTGAGAGAAGACGAAACCCGTCTTCCATCGCGACAGCCGCCCAGAAGCGATTGCGCCTGCAGATGGAGCAGTTGCAACGGTAGGTGGGCTTGTCGAAATCGAGCTGCGCCTCGAACGTGACCGCGCTGCAATGGCAACTGCCTTGGTAGGTCTTCAGCATCGTTTCGCTCCGAGGTAACCCTTGGTGGATTCGTACGCCTGGAAGTGTGCCAGGAGATGCGGCTTCGGGCAGACCGCCCGAAGCCCTGGCGCTTGATCACCGCCGCAAGCGTGAGAAGCCGACGCTTGTGAGTCCAAAGGGAATGAGGGCGCATTTGCTCTCGCGGTCATAGGTGACCGACTTATTGTTCTCGGCAAGAATCTCTGTCACCGGAACCATGCACAGAGTCTCTGGATTCGGCGTGTCTCCACTGCGTTCATAGATGGCGAAAAAGACTGGTGACCGTGTGAGCGCCTGCATATTTTCATGCGCCTTCAGATCTGACCACCGCAGGTAAAACTTGCCGCCGTACTTCGTCAGGCATTTCACCTCGACTTCGATTCCCGCATTTCTGATCAGGAAATCGCCTCGCTTCAGCCGTTTGTCGGAAGCGCTTCGGTAGGGTTCGAAACTCTCTGCGTCCTGCGATATCGGCTCGGCGATGAAGTTCGCGGCTCTGGCCTGTGCCTTGAAAAGCCGCTGGGCCTTGATGCCGGCCCGGAACCAATCGTGGGTCAGCTTGGCGTACACATCGGTGCTTCCGACAACCACGGGCTTCCAGTGCTCCTCACCCTGATAGATGATGGCGTCAGGAGTGATGTCGGAAAATTCGCAAAGGTCTTCCAGCGCCGCCGAGTACCTGTGTTCGATCGAGCCGTCGAGCTTGCGGAGAATCAAGTGAAATCCCATTCGCGATCGGTCCCTGCAAAACATGTCCATTGAAAATGCGTACGAGCGGCATGGGTCGGCGCCCGGAACGACTCGCGAGGCGGCAGCCGGCAGCCGAGTGCCAAGATAGGGAGCACGAAACCTTATCGATTCGGTCGGAGGCCGAACTCATGATCATTCTGTGCGTTGTCATCGGTCTGTCTAACGCCTCATTTCAGCGGTCATCTTAAGCCTTCGCCGGATGCGCAGTCTGCTGAAGATGCCTTTGGCACGTACGTGTTCGATGACCTGTTGCAAGGCCGCCTTGCCGATTCCCTTGCCCTGGAACCTGGCATCGATCATCAAGCGCCAGACACCGACACGCGGTTCTTGCGGCGGAGTTGAGCGAAGGGACTCGTCATACAGCATGACGAATCCGGCCAATTCATTGTCGGCATGGATGGCGCGGTACCAGGCCTCGGGCGAGAAGAGGGCCTCTGCCAACGACTCGGCATTGCTGGCGACGAATTGCTTCTGGTCTTCTCGTACCGACAGGTTCGTGACGTCACGAACGGTGTCTGCGGTGATTTCCTGGAGCGAGATGTTCATGAAGCAGAAGTCTAGCGGCGAGGTTCCTTACCGCGCCTCCGTCGCCCCCTCCCACCCCCCACCCAAGGCCATGAACAGCATCACCTGATCGTCCGCCAACTGCGCCTCCGACTGAGCGAGTGCCGCCTCACTCGCCGCCAGCACCCGGTCCGCGTCCAGCGCGCCCAGATACCCCGTCTTCCCGTTTCGATAAAGCCGCCGCGCCTGATCGGCGACCGTGGCGTTCTCATCACGGGCCGATTGCAGGGCAGCCTTTCGATCCAGTTCACGCGCATAGGCGTCGAGCGCAGTTTCGGTTTCACGCAAGGCTGTCAAGACCGTGCCATCGAACTTCGCCAACGCACCGCGCGTGCTCGCTTCGGCTTGCGCGATGCGGGCTTGGGCCACGCCATTGATGGGGATGCTCCAACTGATGAGCGGGCCGAAGCTCCAGCTGAAGGTGTCTTTGCGGGCGAAGTCGGTGGCTTCGCCGAGGGAGCCGGCAGAGAGGCCCAGCGAGATCTTGGGGTAGAGATCGGCCGTCGCCACGCCGATGCGGGCGGTGGCTTCGGCGAGTTGGCGTTCGGCCTGGCGGATGTCGGGTCGGCGGCGCAGCAGCGCGGTGCCATCGCCCACGGGCACGGTGCCGGCCACGCGCGGCGGCACGGTGCAATCGGCCACCTCGCGCGGGAAGTCTTGCGGCAGCGCGCCGGTGAGCGTCGCGAGGCGGTAGAGCGCGCCTTGGCGTTCGGCGCGCAAGGGTAGCACGGTGGCGTTCAACTGCTGCAACTGGCCGCGGGCGCGGGCCGAATCGATGATGCCGGCGCGGCCGGCGTCTTGCAGCTTCTGGGATACATCGACTGCCTCCTGCTGCAGCCGCACCGATTTTTGCGCGGCTTCCAGGCGCAGGCCGGTGGCGCAGACTTCGGCATAGGCGCGCGCGGTGCCGGCTGCCACGTTGACGCGCACAAGATCGACGGCAGCCTGCGCGGCTTCGCCTTCGGCGCCTGCGGCTTCGATTGCGCGACGTATCTGGCCGAACAGATCGATCTGGTAGGAGAGCTTGCCGCTCGCGCCGTACATATAGCTGTTGGGCGGCTCGTAGCCGGGTTGCAGCAGCGAGATGCCGGAGACATGCCCGTACTCCGGCCCGCCCTGTACGCCGAGCGTGGGCTTCTGCGCGCCCGCCACTTCGGTCTCGATGGCGCGCACGCGCTCCAGGCTGGCCTGCGCTTGCCGCAGGTCGGTGTTGTGCGCCAGGGCTTGCTCGACGAGGTGGTCGAGCTTGGCGTCCTGGTAGAGCCGCCACCAGTGCGGCGGCAGCGGCTGGTCGGAGAAGGGCGCTGCGGTGTTCTTCGCAGTCGCCTGCTCGGCCGCTACGCCGGCGAACGGTGCGGCGGCGCCGGGCTGGCTGGCGATGGCTTCGGGCGGCTGATGGTAGTTGGGGCCGACGGGAGTGGTGCTGCAAGCGGCCAAGGCAGCGGCCATGGCAAGCGGCGCAAGGCGACAGATGAAACCACTCACGGCGATCAACTCCTCGCCGCGATGGCTGAAGACGCCGACGCGCCGGAGGGCTGCGGCGGAGCCGACGCGGGCGCCGCAGCGCGATCCGCGCTGACATGCACCGCCTCCACCACCTGCACCGTCACCGTCTGCCCCGCCACCAACCGCTCGCCGGCCGGCAGCGGGTCGAGCTTCACGCGCACCGGAATGCGCTGCGGCAGCCTCACCCAGTTGAAGGTCGGGTTGACGTTGGGCAGCAGGCTGGCACTCGGGCTGCGGTCATGGTCGGCGATGCCGGCGGCCAGGCTTTCGACCACGCCGGGCAGCGAAGCCGCGCCGCCCATCGTCGTCACGCGAACGCGGTCGCCCACGTGGATGCGCGGCAGCTTGGTTTCCTCGAAGTAGCCTTCGACGTAGAACGAGCTCGCATCGACCAGCGCCATCACCGGATGGCCGGCGGTGGCGTAGCTGCCGGTGTGCATGTCGAGGTTGGTGATCCAGCCATCGCTCGGTGCACGCACTTGCGCCCGCTCGAGGTTGAGCCGCGCCGAGTCGAGCGCGACTTCGCCTTGCGCCACCGTTGCGCGGGCCTGGTCGACACGCACCGTAGCCTGCTCGCGCAGCTCTTGCGAGATCAGCGTGCCCAGGCCGGCATCGCGTTCGTTCTCGCGCAGCGCCTGGGCCATCGCCACACGTTGCGCGCCCAGCACGGCCTGCGCCTGCCGCAGCGCAAGGGCATAGCGTGCGTGGTCTACGTCGAAGAGCGGGTCGCCGGCATGCACCGGTTGGTTGTCCTTGACCGAGACGGCGGTGACCAGGCCCGACACATCGGCCGCGATCTGCACGACGTTGGCGCGCACGCGGCCGTCGCGCGTCCACGGCGCGAGTTCGTAGTGGTCCCACAGCCGCAAGCCCGCCCACACGGCGGCGGCCACGACGGCGAGGGTGACGAGGAAGCGGCCGAAGCGCAGCGGCCAGGCGCTGCGGGCGGCGAGGGAGGTGGTCATTCGAAGCTCACTGAAGGAATCGGAAAGGAAGTCGGAAAGAAAAAGCCGGAAAGAAGGTCATGGCGCCAGCGCCGTCACGCGGCTGAGGCCATACAGCAGCAGCACATACACCGCCACGTCGAACAGCGCCGGGTGCCAGACCCAGCGGTAAGCGCCGGTTGCGGCCAGCACGCGCCGCACGGCCCACAGCGCCACGAAGGCACCGAGCGCCAGCAGCATCAGCCACGGCAGGTAGAGGCCGTAGACACTCGTCTGGCCGATCATGTGGAAGCTCCTTGCAGGATGGGCGCGGCGGCTTGGGCGGCCAGCGCGGGGGGCGCATCGGGGAAGAGGTTGCGGCGCAGGCCGACGAGTGCCGTCACGGCCAAGCGGGCATCGGCACCATCGTGGGAAACGCGGTTCGAAGCGCCGTTCGAAGCATCCTCCGGTGCATCGGTCGAATCCAGCACCTTGGTCAGGCTCGCATCGATGTCGGCCAGTAGCGCTGCCGGCACACCCTCGGTGTCGCCGGCCGCGCGGCCCCGAAAGAACGCGCCGATGTCGGTCAACAAACGCGATGCGCCCAGCATCGGCAAGCGCGCCACAAGCGCCGGCCGCACACGTTACAGCGCGACGATGTCCGCCCCCACGCGAAGGTCTCGCAGCGCGTCGTCGGCCACGGACAGGTCGGCACTCGCGCCGCCTTGCGCGATGCGCGGCGCGAGCAGGCCGATGCGGTCCAGCATGCGCACCGCATAGGCGGCGAAGGCATTCGACGAGGCAGAAGTGGGAGGCGCGCTCGTCGCCATTTCGCCCAGCTCGCGCCAGATCGCGCGCTGGATGCGGCGTGCGCTCCAGTCGGCACCGACAGAGCGCACCAGCCGCGTCACCCGTGCCGCCACGACGATGCCGAGCACCTGCGCGATCGTCGAATTGAAGAAGCTCGCGAGATCGGCGCTGGCCGTGTCGTGCAAGGCCAGTGTGCCGGCCACGCCGAAGAGAAACGCCAGCGCCTGCGGCCCGGTGGCCGGCCGCGCCATGAAGCAGCCGAGCAGCAGAAACAGCGGCGCGCAGATGACGACCAGCATGCCGAAATCGTGCACCAGCGGCATCAACAGCAGCACGTAGACGGCCGAGACCGGCACCGACCACAACGTGAACTTCAGGAAGCCGTGAATGGCCGGCACCGGGTCATCCATCGCCGCGAAGAAGCTGCAGAACACCGCGGCCATCATCGCTGCGGCGGCGCCGGAAGACCAGCCGGTGACGATCCAGAACGCGCTGCAAATGCAGATCGACAGAACCGCAGCAAAGGCCGAGAGCAAGGCCATGCCATGGTCGCGGTGCAGCACGCGGTTGCCGAGCGCCGCGATGCGCGACGAAGGCGCCGCGCCCGAGAGGCCGGCATCGATCTCGCGGCGCAATGCGGCGCAGGCTTGCCAGCCTTCGATCAACTCTGTGAGGCCTGCCGCAAGGCCGATGCGCAGGCCGCGCTCCCAGGCGGGCAGGGCGGCTTGGTGGGTGGGTGAGGCGACGGCCTGGATGGCTTCGTGCAAGGTGATGAGTTGGGCTGCGCGTGCGGTTTCGTCGTCGGTCGATGTCGATGTCGATGTCGATGGTGCCTGCCCGATAGTCGCCTGCGTCTGCAGCCACTCGCTGACGAGCGCAAGCATTGCCGTCACATCGGGCGCCAGCGCGCCTTGCGCCTGCTGCAACGCGGCGAGCCGGTCTTCGACGGCCGATAGCGTCGGCGTGAGCGCGGCCACGCGGTCCTGCATCGCGCGCAACGCACCGGCCGTCCATTGCAGGTGTGTGGTGTCGAACGGAACGTGGGTGGAGAGCAGCCGCAGTTGGGTGATGTCGGCGGCGAGTTGGCGACGGTCACCGGCGAGCTTTCGGTTGTCATTGGCAGGCTTGCCGTCGCCCGACGGTTGCGTCGCGTCGCCCGCACCGCGCCGTGCGCTCGGCGTGATCACATCCGACAGCCATTGCCGCGCATCACCCAGCGTGCGGTCCAGCAAGCCCAACAAGCTCGGCGCCAGGCTGGCCGGCAGCACGAGACTGTGCACGACGGTCGCGCAGAGGATCGCCAGGCCGATCTCCTCGACGCGCGCCACGGCCGTGTCGAACATCTGCAAAGGCGCCTGTACCGAAGGAAAGCCGATCAGCGCCGCGGTGTAGCCGCTCAGCATGAACACATAGGCGCGCGGCGTGCGATCGAGCAGCGAGACGAAAAGGCACAAGCCCACCCACAGCGCGAGCGCCAGCGTCAGCAGCTCGGGCGCGTTCGACAGCGTGGGAACCAGCAACACCGCGGCCGCGCTGCCGACCAGCGTTCCGATGAAGCGGTATAGCGCCTTCGAGCGCACCGCGCCCGCCAGCGGGTTGGCGACGACATAGGCCGTCAGCAAGGTCCAGAACGGCCGCGGCAGCCCGGCCCGGTTGGCCAGGTACATGGCAAGCATGCCCGAGGCAAAGCTCTTGACCGAGAAGATCATCTGCGCCCGGGTGAAGCGTGGGAGGCGCGGGAAGGCGGGCCAGGCGGCCGGCAGCGTGAGCATCATTTGCGGGGCCGTGCGGGCGCCATCGCCGGCGCGGCCAGGCCGGCCATCCCTGTCTTGCGGCTCAGGCGCTGCTCCAGCGTCGAGAACACGCGCAGGCAGGCCGCCAGATCCGCATCGTCCACACCTTCGTACAGCCCGCTGCGCAACTCGTGCAACACCTCTTCGATGCGCGCCCGCGCCGCCGCGCCGGTGGCCGTGAGGTAGAGCGTCTTCGCCCGGCCATCGACAGCATCCTCGCGATATTCGACGAAGCCCGCATCCGCCAACTGCGCGAGCGAACGTACCAGCGAAGGCCCCTCGATGCCCAGCAGCGCCGCCAGCACGCCGGGCCGCAGCCCATCGCCATGCCGCCCGATCATCACCAGCGGCAAGGCCAGCGCTTGCGACAGCCCCACATGCGCGACCGCCTTGTCCACCGCCGCGCGATAACCCCGCTGCAGCGTTCCCAGGGTCGTCGAGATCATCATCAGCGAAGCATCACGGCCGTTGCCGGCGGTGGATTTTTTGGAGGGCATTGATAGGGCAAATATAGGTAGCGTGCTACGTAGTTTAGCGCAGTTCGGAATTTCTTGCTGGCGCCGTCTTATGGCTTAGCTGCGGCCACGCAGCCGAGCTGTTAGCCTGCCCCAATGGCAGAGTCGAAAGTGGCAATCTACGGGGCGATCGCGGCGAATGTGGCCATCGCGGTGACGAAGTTCGTGGTGGCGGGGATCACGGGGAGTTCGGCGATGTTGTCGGAGGGCATCCACTCGGCGGTGGACACCTTCAACGGCATCCTGTTGCTGGTCGGCCTGCGGCTGAGCCAGCGGCCGGCGACGCCGGAGCATCCGTTCGGGCATGGCAAGGAGTTGTACTTCTGGAGCCTGATCGTGGCGGTGCTGATCTTCGGGCTGGGCGGCGGCGTGTCGTTCTACGAGGGGGTGCAGCACATCCTCCACCCCGAGCCGCTGCAGGACGCGATGTGGAACTACATCGTGCTCGGGCTGGCCTTTCTGTTCGAGGGCGCGAGCTTCATCGTGGCGCTTCGGCAGTTCCTCGCGAAGAAGGGCAAGGCGCCGTTCTGGCAGGCGCTGCACAACAGCAAGGACCCGACGACCTACACCGTGCTGGCCGAAGACTCGGCCGCGCTCGTCGGCCTGGTGATCGCGGGCATCGGCATCGGGCTGAGCCACTGGCTGAACATGCCCGAGCTCGACGGCGCTGCATCGCTGCTGATCGGGCTGTTGCTGTGCGGCGTGGCGATCGTGTTGATGACCGAATCGCGCGGCCTGCTGATCGGCGAAGGCATCCGGCCGGAGACGGCGCGTGCCATCCGCAGCATCGCGCTGGCCGAGCCGGGTGTGCGCGATGTGGGCCGCGTACTCTCGATGTACATCGGGCCGGATGATGTGCTGGTGACGATGGATCTGGACTTCGACGACGGCACCGATGCGGCCGAAGCGGCGACTGCGATCGCCGCTGTCGAGCGTCAGGTGCGTGAGCGCTACCCGATGATCAAGCGGCTCTTCATCGAGAGCGGCGCCGCGCCATCGCACGAACGCTGGAGCCGGCCGGACGCGACGCAAACGCCTGCTGGCGCGCCCTGAAGGCAGTTCTCGAACCGGACTGGACCACCGGCTGCCAGTCCGTCGATGTCACAAGCGGCGCGGGCGATGCGCGCGCGGCGATCCGAGAAGTAAAAAGGCCCCGGGCATTGCTGCCCGGGGCCGAATCCACCGAGGTCGATGGAGGAGACAAGCGTTGAAGCGCGTCAGCGCTTCGAAAATCAGCGCAACTTGGAACCGGCCGGGGCCGACGCGTCGTGCGAGAGCATTTCATCCATCTTCTTCGAGAAGAAGACACCGGCCACGCCGACCACAGCGACGAGAGCCAAAGACATCAGTGCAGTGAACATGAGCGACCTCCAATGAGTGCGAATGAAGTGATTATAGGGTAAACCCTAGTTTGTGTCTTGTGACGCCGCGGGGTGTCGCCACTTGACGACAAAATCGCCTCTCCACGACTACCAGCGCGCCCCTTCGCGTGCGAACCGATGACCACCACCCGGCCTGCTAAACCCCCACTGCGCATCGGCATCCTGGGCTGCGCCAACATCGCCAAACAGTTCGTGCGAGACGTGGCGCCCAGCCCCGCGGCGCGCATAGCTGCCGTCGCCAGCCGTCGGGCCGATACAGCCGCCGCCTTCGCCACCGCTCACCACATCGGCCGCCACTACGGCAACTACGAGGAGTTGCTGCAAGACGCCGAACTCGATGCGATCTACATCCCGCTGCCCAACAGCCTGCATGCCGAGTGGGCGATCAAGGCCGCGGAGCACGGCAAGCACGTGCTTTGCGAGAAGCCGCTCGCACTTGGCCTCGCGCAAGCGCAGGCGATGTTCGATGCCGCCCGGCGCCACGGCGTGATGCTGCTCGAAGCCTACCCGTACTACTTTCAGCCGCAGACCGGCGCGATGGTCGGCCTTTTGCAAGAGGGTGCGATCGGCGAGGTGCGCTCGGTGCAATCGTGCTTCGGCTTCACGCTGCCGAAGTCGCCCGACAACATCCGCCTGAAGCCCGACCTGGGTGGCGGCTCACTGCTGGATGCCGGCAGTTATGCGCTGAGCGTGATCCGCCTGGCGATGGGCTGCGCGCCGGCACGTGTGATGGCCGACGCCTCCTGGGCCGAAAGCGGTGTCGACATCAGCCTCGCCGCCACCCTCTACTACGCCGACGGCCGCCGCGCCCAGCTCTCCTGCGCGATGGACGCCGCCAACCATCGCCGCGCCACCATCATCGGCAGCCAGGGCGTGATCGAAACCGAGTTTCTCAACCACACCGCCCATCAGGCCGGCGACGACCCGCGCGGCTTCATGCCGAGCCGGTTGCGCGTGCGGCGAGGCGTGGGCGCCACGGTGGCCTTCGAGGATGTCATCACCGGCGTGGGCAGCGGGTTTCGCTTCGCGGCGGAAGCGTTTGCTCAGGTTGTCGCGGCCAAGGATATGGCCGCCATCGACCGTGCCGCGCAAGCCAGCCTGGACAACGCGGCGACGCTCGAGGCACTGGCGATCAGCGCGAAGAGCGGGCATGCGGTGGATGTGGCGATCAGCCACTGAGCCTGGACTTGGCTCCTTCTCTCGATTCGACCAAGCCCACGCCGCGCACCCAGGATGCGCGCCCGGTCATTGGCCCAGCACCGCCCCGAAGGGCTCGTAGTTGGTGCCGTTGAAGCGCACGAGCTGCATGCGCTCGATGGGGTAGAAATCGTCGGGCCCGGTCTTCACATTGATGCCGGGGTAGAGCATCGGCAAGGTCAGGTCCAGGCTCGCCGCCTGCTTCATGATGTTCTCGCGCGTGAGGTTGTCGCCGGCCTGCTTGAGCACCTGCACCAGCGTTTGCGCCGACGAATAGCCGATCACATTCAATGAGTCGTTGATGTCGCCGGCCGGGTAGTACTTCTTGAAGAACGTCTGGTAGTCGGCGAACTCCTTGGTGGCTTGCGTCTTCGGGTCGGCCGGGTCGCGCAGGTAGGTCGCCGAGATCACACCCATCGCATTGTCGAAGCCCGCCGGCTTGGCCACGGCCGAGACCGACACCGAGACGCTGCTGAGGTCCTGCGTGGGTTTCCAGCCGAGATCGGCCACCTTGCGGATCGCCTGCGCCGCGAACTTGGGCGTGGTGATGTTGAAAAAAACATCGGCCCCCGAGCCCTGGAGAGCGACGATCTGCGAATCGACAGTCGGGTCGGATACTTCATAGGACTGCTCGGCGACGATCATTTTCGCC
>JAMFRW010000358.1 GCA_026224975.1 Rhodoferax sp.
AGATCGTCGTCGGGCAGCCAGACATAGCTGTACTTGGAGATGGTGTCCCAATGCGCGAGCAGCGTCTGCTCCAGGCCTGGCCACTTGGCGCCTTTCTGGCGGTGCACGAAGACAGCGCCTTTGGCCATCGGCTCGTTGTCACCGAAGTGCGAGAGCGCGTAGTCGAAGTTCTGCCGGTCGAGCCGGGCGACCGCCTCGTGGTGCAGCGAAGTCGGGCCGGTGCGGAAGAGGGCAAGGTAAGGTTTCATCGTGAGGTCCGGTTCGGTGCGGGTTCAGGCGGCCATCGGCATCGCGGCGCGCTGCTGGGTGGCCATGGGAGCGCGCTGCGGCGCGGCGTCGATCAGCTTGCGGGCCAGGGCGAGCGCGGAGGCCACGACCTGGTCCATGTTGTAGTAGCGGTACTGGCCGAGGCGGCCGATAAAGTGCACTCGCGTTTCGGCATCGGCCAGCGCTTCGTACTGCTTGAACAGGGTCTCGTTGGCCGGGTTCGGGATCGGGTAGTACGGATCGCCTTCGGCGGTGGGGTACTCGCGCACGATGGAGGTGCCGCTGTGCGTCTGGCCGCTCAGGTGCTTGAATTCGGTGATGCGGGTGTAGGCGTGGTCGTTGGGGAAGTTGACCGTGCCCACGTCCTGGTACTGCGCCACGCCCGGCAGGTGCTCATGCTCGAAGCGCAGCGAGCGGTACGGCAGGTGGCCGAAACGGTGGCCGTAGTATTCGTCGATCGGGCCGCTGAAGATGGTCATCGCGCGATCGGTCTGCGGCGACACATCGGCGTATTCGACGCCTACGCGCACCTCGATGTTCGGGTGGACCAGCAGGCGCTGGAACATCGCCGTGTAGCCCTGCGACGGCATGGCCTGGAAGCGGTCGGTGAAGTAGCGGTCGTCGTCGTTGGTGCGGGTGGGAATGCGCGCGGCCACGCCGCCGCTCAGCTCCGAGAGGTCGATGCCCCATTGCTTCTTCGTGTAGCCGCGGAAGAACTTGTTGCAGAGGTGGCGGCCCACCGAGTTGAGCACCACGTCTTCCGAGGTCTTGATCGGGTCGCGCGGCTCACGCACTTTGTCCAGGAAGGCGGCCACGCCGGCTTCGTCGAGGTCGAGCCCGTAGAGCTTGTTGATGGTCGTGCGGTTGATCGGCATCGGGTAGGCCAATTCGCAGCGCGCGTCGGGCACGGCCAGCACACGGTGCTCGTAAGGCCGCCAGTCGGTGAAGCGCGAGAGATGTTCGAAAACACGCTCGCTGTTGGTGTGGAAGATGTGCGGCCCGTAGCGGTGCACCATCACGCCGTGGCCGTCCGCGTGGTCGTAGGCGTTGCCGGCGATGTGGTCGCGCTTGTCGATCACCAACACCTGGCGGCCGGCCTCGGCCAGCTCCCTCGCGCAGACCGCACCGGCAAACCCGGCACCCACGATCAGACAGTCCATTCACGTCTCCTCGCCTTGCGGCTGTTGCGGACGCGGTCGGCAAACGGGCACGGCCCAGCGTCAAGATGAAGGGCAGTGTAGGAAGCGAGGGGTGTTAGCGATGGGCGGAAATGCGGGCGGTTCGCGGCGCAGTTCGGGGCCCGAAAGGGGCAGATTCGCTCGACCGGCGCCCGGGTGGAACGGGGTCGCGGGGCCGACGCGGCGCCAAGCAAAACGGGCTGGCCACCACTTGCGCGGCGCGCCAGCCCGTGGGCCGATGGTTTCTGGATTCAGCGCGTGATCAGCGGGCCTTCGGCGCGTTGCGGGTCGACACCGGCGCCTGGGAGCGGCGACGCGCGACGAAACCCATCACGCCCAGGCCGGCCAGCAGCATTGCGTAGGTCTCGGGTTCGGGCACGGAGGTGATGGTGGCGTTGTAGCCGCGGGTCGGGTCGGTCTTGTCTTCCCAGCCCTGCAGCTGCACGAAGACGCAGGCCTTGGTCCCGCAATCGCTGTCGACGGTGATGCTGGTGATACCGCTGGCCGAGGCAAAACTCGGCGAGACGGCCAGCGATTCCGAGTACAGCGTGCCGCCCGAGTACCAGCTCAGCAGCACGTTGCCGATCGCGAGGCTGCCGGTGGCGGTGATCGACGTCTGCACGTCGTATGTGCCCGCGGTCAGCCCGTTGAAGTTCCACACGTCGAGGTAGTTGAAGGGCAGCACGCCGGGCGTGTAGCCGGGGTCGGCCAGTGTCGTCACCAACGAGGTGACGCTGCGGTTGCTGGAGAGCTTCGCGACGGTGTCCACATCGGGCACAGTCGACTGCGAATCCGCGCGGCCGAAGCCCAGCGTCACCGCGCCGGGCGCCGTGTAGGTGAACGATGCACCGAAGGTGTATTTCGTCTGGCCGGCGGCCGCGGGCACGACGGCGACCGCAAAACTGCTGGTCGCGCCAGCCGCCAACAGCACGGCCGCCATAGAAGAGCGAATGTTCATCGGGGTTCCTTGAAAAGCGGAATGCAGACTTCGTGCATCATTGGTGAGACATTTTCACGCTTACGTACTGAAATGAGTCTATCGGCTCCTCACATTTGGCAGCATCCCCCGTACTTGGGGGGTGATCGCTCGGCGTCACTCGTTTTGCTGATAAGCGGCAGCGGTGGCGTTTCCCTGCGGCCACGCAAAATCACCCATGACCAGTGAAATCCAGCAGCTAGCAGCCGGCATTGCCGCGCTCGAAGCGCAGCGTGCCCTGCTGGGCGATGCGGTGGTGGAAATGGCCGCCGCGCCGCTCCGAGCACGGCTGGAGGCCGCGCGTTCGCAACAGACCGCGCCCGCGGCCGAGGCACCGCAGCAGCTCAAGCAGGTCTCGGTGCTGTTCATCGACGTGGTCGGCTCCACCGCCATGGCGCAGCGGCTCGACCCCGAAGACATCCACGCCGTCATGGACAGCGCTTTGGCGCGCTTTACCACGCTGGTGCAGCAGCACCAGGGTCAGGTGCTGCAATACACCGGCGACGGCATGCTGGCAGCTTTTGGCGCCGATGCCGCCCACGAGGACGATCCCGAATCGGCCATCCGCGCGGCGCTCGAGATCGTGGCCGCCGCCAAGGAGATCGCCGCCCAGGTGCAGCGCGATCACCAGGTCGGCAGCTTCAACGTGCGGGCCGGCATCAACACCGGTTCGGTGCTGCTGGGCGGCGGCGTCGATGCCGAGGGCACGATCCGCGGGACCACGGTGAACATCGCGGCTCGCATGGAGCAATCGGCACCGCCCGGCGGCCTGCGCATCAGCCACGACACCTATCGCCACGTGCGCGGCGTGTTCAATGTGACCAAGGAGCCGCCGCTGCTCGTCAAGGGAAGCGACGAGCCGATGGTGACCTACCTCGTGCACGGCACCAAGCCGCGCGCGTTCCGTGTCGTCACCCGTGGCATCGAGGGCGTGGAAACGCGCATGGTGGCGCGCGATGCCGAACTGGAGCAGTTGCAGGATGCCTTCCGGTCGCTCTACCGAAGCGCCAGGCCGATCGCGATCGACGTGGTCGCCGAGGCCGGCATCGGCAAGAGCCGGCTGCTCTACGAGTTCGAGAACTGGGCCGAGGCGCAGCCCGAAACTTTCTACTACTTTCGCGGCCGCGCCCACCCGCAAACCCAGACCGAGCCCTATGGCCTGCTGCGCGACGTGCTCGCCTGGCGCCTGCAGATTTCCGATGGCGACGATGCCGAAACCGCGCGCAAGAAGCTCGTCGATGGCGTGATGCCGCTGTTTCGCGAGGACAAGGCCGAAGGCGAAGCCAATGCGCACCTGCTCGGCCAGTTGCTCGGGCTCGACTTCTCGGCCAGCCCGCATGTGCGCGGGATCGGCGACGACGCCCGGCAGATCCGCAACCGCGGATTTCATGCTGCTGCGCAGGTGCTGCGTCGCACCGCCGCGCTGAACGACTCGCCGATCATGCTGCTGCTCGACGACTTGCACTGGGCCGACGATGGCTCGCTGGATTTCGTCGACTACCTGGTGCAGGTCAACGCCGACGTGTCGATGCTCATGCTCTGCATGACGCGGCCCACGCTCTTCGAACGCCGGCCCGACTGGGGCAGCATCGAATCGGCCTGGAGCCGCATCGACCTGCAGCCGCTCGACAAGCGCGGCAGCCGCGAGCTGGCGAATGTGCTGTTGCAGCGGCTCGATTCCATCCCCGTGGCGCTGCGCGAGCTGATCACCGGTGGCGCCGAAGGCAACCCGTTCTACATGGAGGAACTGGTCAAGATGCTGGTCGACGACGGCGCCATCTTGACCGGCAGCGAAGCCTGGCAGGTCGTGCCCGACAAGCTGCTCGCGGCGCATGTGCCGCCCACGCTCACCGGCGTGCTGCAAGCGCGGCTCGACAGCCTCTCGGCCGACGAAAAGCTCGCGCTGCAGCAGGCGTCGGTCATCGGCTTCGTCTTCTGGGACCAGGCGCTGGCGGCGCTCGATGCCAACTCGGCTCGCTCGCTCGGCACACAGGTGCAGCGCGGGCTGGTGGTGCCGCGCGAGCACGCGGCCTTCGAGGGGCAGAAGGAATATGCCTTCAAGCACCAGATCCTGCACCAGGTGACCTATGACAGCCTGTTGAAGCGCCACCGCCGCGAATACCACGCCCGCGCCGCTGCTTGGCTGGCGCACATGAGCCGCGACCGCGCGGCCGAATCGCTGGGCCTGGCGGCGGAGCACTACGAGCGCGCCGGTGACCGCGCCAATGCCTGCAGTTTTTTCACCCGCGCCGCCGAAAATGCCGCCGCCCGCTACGCCAACGAAACCATGCTCGGTTATGTCGAGAGGGCGCTGGCGCTGGCCGAACCCGACGACCACACCACGCGCTGGCGCCTGCTGCTGGTGCGCGAGAGCTTTTTGCTGTTCCAGAACGACCGCGCCGCGCATGCCGCCGATCTGGACGCGCTGAGCCTGCATGCCGAGGCGCTGGACGACGACGCCCGGCGCGCCGAGGTGGCCCTGCGCCGCGCCAGCGCGCACAACAGCGCCGGCGACCACGCGGCCGGCGAACGCGCCGCCCGCGAGGGCCTGGCGCTGGCGTACCCGCTCGAATCGGCGACCATGGCCGTGCCGTTGCACAGCATCCTGTCCGCGTCGCTGATCGGCCGTGGCGACTATGCGCAGGCCCGCCAGACGGCCGAGGCTGGCCTCGCATTGGCGCGTGCCCGAGAAGACAGGGCGGGAGAGAGCAGCCTGATCAACGTGCTGGGCCTGATCGCGATGGAGCAGGGCGAGCTTACCGTGGCCGCCGAACACTTCGAACTCACCTTGTCGATCGAGCGTGAGATCGGCAACCGGGCCCGCGAGGGGCTGCGGCTCAACAACCTCGGCTCGGTCTACCCGCGGTTGGGCGACTACGCCAAGGCGCGCCGCCACCTCGACGATGGCCTGCGCGTGGCACGCGCCATCGGCCGCCGCAACGTGGAAGCCGGCGTGCTGCTCAACACCGCCTCGGTGGCGCATTTGCAGGGCGACGATTCGACCGCGCTCACCTATGCGCGGGCGGCGTTCGACGTGGCGCTCGCCAGCGGCCAGAAAGACATCGAAGCCTATGCGCGGCTGGTGGCAGGCCACGCCGAGTTGGGCTTGGGCCGGCTAGCCGCCGCAGGCGTTGCCTACGCCGATTCACGCGACCGCTTGCAACTGCTCAAGATGCGCAGCCAGCAGGTGCTGGACCCGGTCTCCGGCCTGGCGCGGGTGGCGTTGGCGCAGGGCGCTGTCGACGAAGCAGTGGCCCAGATGGAAACCGTGCATGCACACATCGCCGCCGGCGGCAGCCTCGACGGCACCGAAGAGCCGCTGCTGATCCCGCTGACCTGCTACCAGGTCTTCGCGGCGGCCGGCGATCCACGCGCGGCCAGCGTGCTGGCCAACGCCCATTCGGAGCTGCTGGCGCAAGCCGCCCGCATCGCCGATCTGCAGGCCCGCCGCGGCTTCCTGCACAACGTGCCGCACCATCGCGAGATCGTCGCGGCCTGGGAGCGGCAGCAAGCGTCGCTGCCGGAGCGGCGGAAATCCGCGCGCTTGTAAGCCGCGCGCTCGTAAGGCTCGCTCAGCTCGCGGCCAGGCTCGCCAACATCGAGCCGATCGCCTCGTCCAGCTTGGTCTTGGCGAGCGCACGGCATTGCGACATGGTGGCGTTCGGCACGCTGTCGAAGGTGGTCGCGGTCTTGGCGGGCAAGAAGGTCAGCGACTTGCCGGCGCGCGGCATCAGCATCGCGCGGGCCGTGACCACGCAGAGCTTCGAATCGGTGAACCCGCCTTCCACCTCGCTCAGAAAGCCCCATTTCTTCGGCGGGTAGAGCCGCGCGATCTTGAGCGAAAGGTGATCGCCCCAGAGCTTCTTCGCCGTGGCCTTGTCCATCAGCGTTTCCGACGAATGGTCCAGGGTGACGAAGGGTGGCGGCGCGGCGTGCGCTGCCGTGGACGCGAGCATCCCGGTCAGGGAGAGACACAAAGACAGGCACGCGATCTGAGCTTTCATGGAATTCCTTGGAAAAGCACGGTGGAGGCGGCAGACTGCCGCGGCCAAAGAGGCTGCAATAAAACACGGAAAGGCCGAGCAGAAATTGTACGCATCGTCCGCGCGAACCGGGCCTGCCTACGAGCGTCAGGCCCGCCGACCCGACGCCGAAGTAGGAAGTTGCCTGACACGGCACACAGACGAACATGGACTCAAGCCACAGAACTGACCTGATGTTGCCCCCCAACTCGGGTCTTCACAATCCGCTTCACGTTGAGACACACAAGCAACGCGACAAGCCCACCGACACCCGCCCAGGAGCCACCATGAACGCCGACCAAATCCTCACCGAAATCCGCGAAGCCAACCTCTCCTACCTGATGCTCGCGCAGAGCCTGATCCGCGCCGACAAGGAGCAAGCGCTCTACCGCCTGGGTGTCAGCGAAGAAAGCGCCGCGCTGATCACGCTGCTCACGCCGGCCCAGATGATGAAGATCGCCTCGGGCAACACGCTGCTGTGCCGCTTCCGCATGGACGACGACCTGGTCTGGGGCCTCTTGACCAACCACGGCAAGGGCGCCGCCGCGAACGAAACCACCGCACGACTGCACGCCAGCATCCTGATGGCCGGCCGCCATCAAGAAGCCGCGTAAAGGCAGACCCTAGAAGAACTGCTCCGGGCGGACTCGGCGCCACAAGCCGAGCCCCCGAAAGCGAATCACACATACACAGACCAGGACAGGACACACATCATGCGCACCAAGAGCATCCTCACCGAAGCCAAGCAGATCAGCCGCGCCGTCACGCTGATCAACCTCGGCGCCCGCCTGCAAGTGCTGGAGTCGGAGACCGACCTCTCCTACGAGCGCCTGCTGCGTCTGTACAAGGAAGTCTCCGGCAAGTCGCCGAGCAAGGGCCAGCTGCCGTTCTCGACCGACTGGTTCATGACCTGGCAACCCAACATCCACGCATCGCTCTTCCTGAACATCCACGAGTACCTGAACAAGGTCGCGGTGATGGACGAGATCGATGTCGTCATCAAGGCCTACCAGCTCTACCAGGAGCAAACCCAGGCGCAGGGTCTGGAAGCGCTGCTCTCGGTGACCCGCGCCTGGCGCCTCGTCAAGTTCGTCGACAACGGCATGCTGACGATGACCAAGTGCTCCAGGTGCGGCGGCCACTTCGTCACCCACCCGCACGAGATCGCCAAGCACTATGTGTGCGGCCTGTGCAACCCGCCGGCCCGTGCCGGCAAGGGCCGCGCCGTCGGTGGCATCCAGATGCATTGATGGGTGTGGCCAACTGCCATCCCGTCATTTGCAGCTCCAAATTTTTCACGCATCCTCTCTTTGTCGGATTGAAGTTCGGCCCGCTCCCGCCGATAACCTCAACAGTGATTTAAGTTTTCTTGCTTGTCTCCTCCTGGCACGTCATGTGTCTTCAACGCGGACTCTTCGGAGTCCGCTTTTTTTTTGGGGCCAGCTTCTTTTGGCCCGCTTTTAGGTGGCTGATGCGGGGATCGCCCCGCCGCCGCCCTGTGAAACTCAAGCCACGCTTCGATCCGTCGATATGAGGTCAAGGCTTGGTTCGCCCCGGAGGGTGAGCCACACACACTCTCGGGCTTTCACACCATGTTCGTTCTCGTCGGCTGGGGCTTGGCACTGGCTTGCATCTTCGGGGTCTATGTTTTCCACGGTGGCAACATCGCGGTGATCCTGCATGCACTACCGTTCGAACTGATCACCATCCTCGGATCGGCGCTCGGCGCCTTCCTGGCCAACAACCAGATGAAGGTGATCAAGGCGTCGATCTCCGGTCTGGGCAAGTGCTTCAAGGGCAGCAAGTACAGCAAGGCCCGCTACATGGAGCTGATGGCGCTCATGTACGACATCCTGCAGAAGGCCCGCAAGGAAGGGCTGATGTCGATCGAAAAGGACGTGGAAGACCCGGGCAGCTCGGCGATCTTCCAGAAGTACGCGACCGTCGGCAGCGATCACCACGTG
Source organism: Rhodoferax sp. (assembly GCA_026224975.1). Classification (GTDB taxonomy): domain Bacteria; phylum Pseudomonadota; class Gammaproteobacteria; order Burkholderiales; family Burkholderiaceae_C; genus LMDS01. The sequence continues at coordinate 8,408 of JAMFRW010000358.1, forward strand.
GTCGAGTTCATCACCGATTACCTGCGCATGATGGTCTCGGGCAACCTCAACGCCCACGAGATCGAAAGCCTGATGGACAGCGAGATCGAAACCCATCACAACGAAGAACACGCCGCCGTGGCCGCCATCGCACGCCTGGCCGGGGGACTGCCGGCCTTCGGCATCGTGGCCGCGGTGCTGGGTGTGGTCAACACCATGGGCTCGGTCGGCCAGCCGCCGGCAGTGCTGGGCGGCATGATCGGCTCGGCCCTCGTCGGCACCTTCCTCGGCATCTTGCTGGCCTATGGCTTCGTCGAGCCGCTGGGCGGCCTGCTGGAGCAGAAGGTCGAAGACGGTTCCAAGGAGCTGCAATGCATCAAGACCACGCTGCTCGCGAGCATGCAGGGTTATGCGCCGCAAGTGGCGGTGGAGTTCGGCCGCAAGGTTCTGTATTCAGGTGACCGCCCGACCTTCTCGGAGCTTGAAGGCCATGTGAAGGGCAAGAAGTGATCTTGCTGCCGCATCTGCTGGAGAACCGCCATGTCGGGTGATTCCAAGAAACTTCAGCCGATCATCATCAAGCGGATCAAGAAGGGCGGCCACGCAGCGCACGGTGGCGCCTGGAAGATCGCCTATGCCGACTTCGTGACCGCGATGATGGCGTTCTTTCTGCTGATGTGGCTCTTGGGTTCGACGACCGAGGGCGACAAGAAGGGCATCGCGGACTTCTTCAATTCACCGTTGAAGGTCTCGCTGATGGGCGGCGGCAACGGTTCGGGCGATTCGTCCAGCGTCGTCAAGGGCGGCGGCAACGACCTGTCGCGCACTTCGGGTCAGGTCAAACAGGGCGACATCGAGGCCAAGCGCAAGAATGTGCAGCTCAAGGCCTTGAAGGCCGACCAGCGCCGCGCCGAAATCACCCGGCTCGAAGCGCTGAAGAAAAAGGTCGAAGACGTGCTGGCCGCGAGCCCCAAGCTGGCCGCGCTCAAATCGCAGATCCGGCTCGACATGACCCGCGACGGCCTGCGCATCCAGATCGTCGACGAACAGAACCGGCCGATGTTCGACAGCGGCAGCGCCGTCGTCAAACCCTACATGCGCGAGCTGCTGCGGGAGATCGGCAACGTGCTCGCCGAAGTGCCCAACCGGCTCACGCTAGAAGGCCACACCGATGCGCAACCCTTCGGCGCCGGCGAGCGCGGCTACAGCAACTGGGAGTTGTCGAGCGACCGCGCCAACGCCTCGCGGCGCGAACTCAACAGTGGCGGCCTGCCGGAAGACCGCGTGCTGCTGGTGCAGGGAATGGCCTCCAGCCAGCTCTTCGACAAGAACGATCCGCTGAGCCCGATGAACCGGCGCATCAGCATCATCGTGATGAACCGCGACGCCGAAGACCGTCTGCTGCGCTCCGCGCCGGAACTCGACGAGACCGAAACCGAAGAGCCGGCCGAGACCGCGGCCGCAGCTTCCACCGAACTCCAAAAAGAAAAGCCCGCGGACGCTGCCGAGGCCTCAACTTCGCCAGCCCGCGCCCGATAAACATTGCAGACCCAAGGCCCCCCTTGCGAGGACCCACATGACCATGTCCCTTGACCTGAAATTCCTGATCGTCGACGACTTCTCCACCATGCGCCGCATCGTTCGCGGCCTGCTCAAGGAGATCGGCTACAACAACGCCGAAGAGGCCGAAGACGGCGCCGTGGCCCTGAGCATGTTGAAGAACGGCAAGTTCGACTTTGTCGTGAGCGACATCAACATGCCCAACATGAACGGGTTCGACCTGCTGAGCGCCATCAAGGCCGACGACACGCTGAAGCACCTGCCGGTGCTGATGGTGACGGCCGAGGCGCGCAAGGAAGACATCGTTCGCGCCGCCAAGGATGGCGCGGCTGGCTACATCGTCAAGCCTTTTGCCAAGGCGACGCTGGAAGAAAAGGTCCAGAAGATCATGCAGAAGCTTGCGGCCACCGCCTGACGCCAGGCTGCTGCCCGCATTCTCTTTCTTCTCCCAGACCCAAGCTCCAGGACAACACAACATGAAGATGGACGACTTCGACAAATTGGCGCCTATTCCGCCCACTCCGGCCACCGCGGCATCGCCCGAGGTGTTCCACCAGCTCGGCCTGATCACGCGCCAACTGCACGACACGCTCGAACAGCTCGGCGTCATGCCCAAGCTGCAGCAAGCCGCCGATGGCCTGCCCGATGCGCGCAGCCGCCTCAACTACATCGCGCAAAAGACCGGTGCTGCGGCCGACAAGGTGCTGAACTCGGTCGACAAGGCCAAGGCCGAACACGCCAGCATCACCGCCGAAACCCGCCGCATGGCCGCCGCGATCCTCAAGGATCCCGTCAAGGCCGTGGCCAGTGGCGCAGTGATGAATTTCGTGGGTGATGTGGAAGCTGCCACCGAGCGCATCGACCAGCACCTGACCGACATCATGATGGCGCAGGACTTCCATGACCTGACCGGCCAGGTGGTGGCCAAGGTCGTCTCGCTCGCCGCCGATCTGGAAGACAGCCTGGTGAAGCTGCTGGTGCAGGCCGCACCGCCCGAGCAGGCGCAAAAGGTCGAGGCCTCGTTCCTGAACGGCCCGGTCGTCAACCCCGAAGGCCGCACCGATGTGGTGGCCGACCAGGGTGAGGTCGATGACCTGCTGGCCAGCCTCGGCTTCTGATCGGGAGCATTTCACGCTTTGCGACAACGGCGGCCCGCGGGTCGCCGTTTTGCTTGGTGCGCGGGCGAGAACAGCCTGCATAACACCCCGTTGATCCGCCTCAAGTTTCGGGCGCAAAAAGAAACAATCGCTGAGCGCCAATTCATGGCGCCCAGCCATGGCCGACCAGTCACAAGACCGCAACTTACCAGCAACTCCCAAGAAGCTGGACAAGGCCCGCAGCGAGGGCCAGACGCCCCGTTCGCGCGACCTGGGCCACTTTGCGGCCATCGCAGTCGGCGCCACCGCGCTCTACATGTTGGGGCCGATGTTCTCGGGCTGGATGAAGCAGTTGCTCGTGCAAGGCCTGCGCTTCAACCTGGACAACGTGCAGAACACCGCCTACATGGGCGACCGCCTGGCGCAGATGACGGCCTGGCTGATGTGGGGCGTGATCCCCTTCGGCGTGTTGATGGCCGCAACCGGCGTGGCGAGCAGCCTCGCCATCAGCGGCTGGAACTGGACGCTCACGCCGCTGATGCCCAACTTCAGCAAGCTCAACCCGCTGCCTGGCGTGATGAAGCTGATCTCCAAGGATTCGCTGATCGAAGCACTCAAGGGCTGCGGCCTGGCGCTGGTGCTGGGCACCATCGGCGCGTTCTACCTCAAGTCGCACATCGACGAATTTGCTGCCCTGCTGGCCGTGCCGCTGCCGGCTGCCATCGAGCAGGGCGCCTCCACCATGGTGAGCGGTGTGCTGATGCTGCTGCTGGCGCTGGGCGCGGTCGCGCTCGTCGATGCGCCGCTGCAGAAATACCTGCATGCCCAGCGGCTCAAGATGAGCCACACCGATGTGAAGCAGGAGCACAAGGAGCAAGAGGGCAACCCCGAGATCAAAGGCAAGATCAAGGCGCGCATGCGCGAGATGGTCAAGCGCCGGATGATCGCCGCCATTCCCACGGCCGACCTGGTCGTGATGAACCCGACCCACTATGCGGTCGCGCTCAAGTACGAAGAAGGCGGCATGTCCGCGCCGCGCGTGGTGGCCAAGGGCGCAGACCTGCTCGCGATGAAGATCCGCGACATCGCCAAGGAGTCGAAGGTGCCGGTGCTGCAGGCGCCGGTGCTGGCGCGTGCGCTCTACGCGCATGCCGAACTCGACCGCGAGATTCCTGCCGCGCTCTTCGGCGCCGTGGCCCAGGTGCTCGCCTACGTGTACCAGCTTCGCGCCGCCATGAGCGGGCGCGTGGCCATGCCGGGGAACCTGCCCGATCTGAACGTGCCGGCCGAACTCGACCCGCACAACCCCGCGGCGAAGAAGCCCACGGCCAACACGGAGTTCACTGAATGAACCCATTGCTGCAAAAGGCGCAAGCCCTGCTCGGCCCCAACGTCAAGTCGATTCGCGCGCTGATGGCGCCGTTGGTCGTCGTCGCGATCCTGGCGATGATGGTGCTTCCGCTGCCGGCCTTTGCGCTCGACCTGTTCTTCACCTTCAACATCGCGATGGCGCTGATGGTGATGATGGTCGCGGCCTACATGGTGCGGCCGCTGGACTTCGCGGCCTTCCCCTCGGTGATCCTGCTGACGACGCTGCTGCGGCTCTCGCTGAACGTGGCGTCCACGCGCGTGGTGCTGCTCGAAGGCCACACCGGCGCGGGCGCGGCCGGCAAGGTGATCGAATCCTTCGGGCACTTCCTGATCGGCGGCAACTTCGCGGTCGGCTTGATCGTGTTCGCGATTCTGCTGGTGATCAACTTCGTGGTGGTCACCAAGGGCGCGGAACGCATTGCCGAAGTCGGCGCGCGCTTCACGCTCGATGCCATGCCCGGCAAGCAGATGGCGATCGATGCCGACATGAACGCCGGCCTGATCGACGAGCGCGAGGCCAAGCGCCGCCGCACCGAGGTCGGCGAAGAAGCCGAGTTCTTCGGCTCCATGGACGGTGCCAGCAAATACGTGCGCGGCGACGCGATGGCCGGCCTGCTCATCCTCTTCATCAACCTGATCGGGGGCTTCGTCATCGGCGTGGCGCAGCACGACCTCACGGCCACGCAAGCGGCCAACAGCTACATCCTGCTGGCGGTGGGCGATGCGCTGGTGGCGCAGATTCCGGCGCTGCTCATCTCGGTGGCGGCGGCGATGGTTGTCTCACGTGTCGGCAAGGAATCCGACATCGGGAGCCAGATCACCAAGCAGGTCTTCGGCTCGCCGCGTTCGCTCGGCATCACGGCGGCGGTGATCACGGCGCTGGGCCTGATCCCGGGCATGCCGCACCTCGTGTTCCTGTTGATCGGCGGCGGGCTCGGGTATGGCTCGTGGTCCATGCACAAGCGCAACGAGATCGCCAAGGCGGCACCGCCACCACGCGCGGTACAGCCCACCGAGGCCAACGCCGAAGCGAGCTGGGACGACCTGCTTCCGGTAGACACGCTGGGCCTGGAAGTCGGCTACCGCCTGATCGCGCTTGTCGACGCCGCGCGCCAGGGCGACCTGCTCGGGCGGATCAAGGGCGTGCGCAAGAAGTTCGCGCAGGACGTGGGCTTCCTGCCGCCGCCGGTCCACATCCGCGACAACCTCGAGCTGAAACCCAGCGCTTATCGCCTCACGCTGCGAGGCGCGGTGGTGGGCGAGGGCGAGGCTTATCCGGGCATGCTGCTGGCCATCAACCCGGGCGGCGCGAGCACGCAATTGATCGGCACCAAGACCACCGACCCGGCCTTCGGCCTGCCGGCGGTCTGGATCGAGGAGCGTCAGCGCGAGTCAGCCCAAATGGCCGGGTTTACGGTTGTTGATTGCTCGACTGTCGTGGCCACCCATCTCTCACACTTGATGCAACTTCACGCAGCCAAATTGCTGGGCCGCGTGGAGACCCAGCAACTCGTCGAGCACGTGACGAAACTGGCCCCGAAACTCATCGAGGACGTGGTTCCCAAAATGGTTGGCATCGCCGCACTGCAAAAGGTTCTGCAGCTTCTTCTGGAAGAAGGCGTGCACATCCGCGACATGCGCTCCATCGTGGAGAGTCTGGCCGAACACGCCGCCACCGTCACCGACCCGGCCGAGCTGGCCCGCCGCATCCGCATCCACCTGGCGCCGAGCATCGTGCAGCAGATCTACGGGGGCACCCGCGAGCTGGATGTCATCGCCTTGGAGCCCGAACTCGAACGCATGGTCACGCAGGCGCTCAACTCGCCGCACGGCGCCGCGCTCGACCCCGGCGTGGCCGAAACGCTGGCTCGCAGCGCCGCCGATTCGGCCAAGCGCCAGGAAGACCTGGGCCTGCCCGCCTGCCTGCTGGTGCCCGACATGATCCGCGCCCCCATGGCCCGCCTCTTGAAGCGCGCCGCGCCCCGTCTTCGGGTGCTCGGCCACAGTGAAATTCCCGAGACCCATTCGATCCGCATCGGGTCGGTGATTGGAGCCAACGCATGAACGTCAAACGCTTTACGGCGCGCACCTCGCGCGATGCCTTGGTGCTGGTGAGGCAGGCCTTGGGCGAAGACGCCGTGGTGCTCTCGACCAAGCCTTGTGCCGATGGCGTCGAAGTGCTGGCGATGGCGCCGGAAGGCATGCAGCAGATCGAGCGCATGGCGAGCAGCCCTGCACCTGCGCAGCAGGCTTCTCCTTCGCGCAGCCTCGCCGCTCGCAGCGCTTCGCGTGTCGATCCGGCCCTCAGCTCGAATGCCGTGGAAGACGACATGGCGCAGCTCTCGATGAGCACGCTCTCGTTCCAGGACTATGTGCGTGAACGCATGTTGAAGCGCCGTGCCGAAGCGATGAAGGGTGAGCAGCGCCAACCAGCCCCGACCGCCGACGCCCGCCCGGACTTCGCGCCCCGCGCCCCGCGCGCCGCGCCACGCATGGCCGAGCCTGTGCCCGAACCCGCCAGTGTGCTGGAGCAACGCATGAACGAACAACGCCAACCCGCCGCCCGCCACACCACGCTGCTGCGCGAGCCGCCGGTGCTGCACGATGCCGTTCGCGTCACCAGCGACAGCATTCACGTGCCGACGATCGGCGAGAGCGCCCAGGCGCGCCAGCAGCTGAACCAGAACCAGGAAGACATGATGAGCGAGCTGCGCTCCATGAAGGGCCTGATCGAAGAACGCTTCGGCGCCTTGGCCTTCATGGAAAAGCTCAACCGCCAGCCCGGCCAGGCCCGCCTCACGCAAAAGCTGCTCGACTGCGGCTTCTCGCCCGCGCTGATCCGCAAGCTCGGCGACAGCCTGCCGAACGACGCGGCCGATGAATCCAGCTGGGCCGCCGGTGTGCTGGAGCGCAACCTGCAAACGGCAGAACACGAAGCTGCGCTCGAGAACCAGGGCGGTGTCTACGCCCTCGTCGGCGCCACCGGTGTCGGCAAGACCACGACCACCGCCAAGATCGCGGCGGCTTTCGCCACCAAGTACGGCGCGAGCAACCTCGGGCTGATCACGCTCGATGCCTATCGCATCGGCGCTCACGAACAACTGCGCGCCTACGGCCGCATCCTCGGCGTGCCGGTCCACACCGCACACGACCGCGCTTCGCTCGAAGATCTGCTGGAGCTGCTGGCCGGCAAGAAGATGGTGCTGATCGACACGGCTGGCATGGCCCAGCGCGATGCCCGCACCCGCGAGCTGCTCGACATGCTCTCGCACCGCTCGATCCAGAAGCTGCTGGTCATCAACGCCGCCTCGCAAGGCGAGACGATCGAAGACGTGATGATCTCGTACAAGGCGCCCACCTGCGCTGGCATCGTGCTCAGCAAGATGGACGAAGCCGTCAAGCTCGGGCCGGCGCTCGATGCGCTGATCCGCCACAAGCTCAAAGTCATCGGCGTGGCCAACGGCCAGCGCGTGCCCGAAGACTGGCACCGCCTCTCGGCCAATGCGCTCGTTCAGCGCGCGCTCCGTGCCAGCGGCAGCAGCGCCTACAAGCTCGATGCGAGCGACGTGAGCCTGATCTTCACTGCGGCCCATGGCAACCCATCGCCCTCTGCCTACGGCTCGCGCGCCGCGGCGCTGCACGCTTGATCCCCGGCAACGCCGCCCCACCCCCGCCGCCGACACCGAGTCCATGACCCGACCCATGCGCGATCTCATGCACCGCTCCCAACCACTCGACCAGGCCGATGGCCTGCGTCGCTTGTTCGCCCACGCCCGCGTGCGCTTCGTGCCGGTGGTCTCCAACCCCAACGTCGCCTTCGGTGGCGTGATGCTCGAGCGCCTGTGCACCGCCTTTGCCGAGCAGGGCAAGCACACATTGGTGGTCGATGCCTCGGAGCGTGCCAGCGAAGCGTCCGAGATGGCGATGCTGGACCTGACGGTCTGCGTCGAACATCTCTCATCCCAGGTCTCGTACCTCGCCGCACGTGGCCTGCCGTTGCAGTTCGTCGATGCGTCGGGTTCGACGGCCTCGTTTCTCGATGCGGTGGCGCAAGCCGCGCCGCATTGCGATGTGGTGCTGGTGCATGCGCCGGCCTCCGACCTGTGCCGGCTCTTTGCCCGCGGCCAGGCCCACACCCCGGTGCGCCCGCTGCTGATGGCCGATGACCGGCCGGCGAGCGTGACGCATGCCTATGGCGCGATGAAGATGCTGGTGCAGCGGGCAGGTCTTGTGGTGCACGACCTGCTGCTCGGCGCCGCGCCGCAATCGCCACGCGCCGAACGCATCGCCATGCAGATAGCGACTTGCGCCGATGATTTCCTGGGTGCAGTGCTGCGCGACTGGGTGCGCATCGACCCGGCCTGCGACGCCACCGAATCGCCCACGCCCGAGCTGCGCCGCCTGGTGCGCGAGCTGCTCGGGCCGCGCGATGGGCAAGCCTCGGTCGCCTCGGCATCGTTGCCGGCGCCAACGCGGTTGCCAGTTTCTCATTCGTCACCGGTATCGGCCTATGCCGACATCCAGGACTCCACGTTCGACGCCGACATGCAGTACGCCGTCCACCCGTCACACCGCCCGAACGCCGCGCCGGCGTGGGCCGCCAACTGATTCCCCCGGAGCGTCTTCATGTACACCGCCAAAGGCAAGCTGGACCTCAATGCCACGCTCAAGCAGTACAGCTCACTGGTGCGCCGCCTGGCCCACCAGATGATCGCCAAGCTGCCCGCCAACGTCGAGATCGACGACCTGATCCAGGTCGGCATGATCGGGCTGACCGATGCGCTGAGCCGCTTCGATGCAGCGCAAGGCGTGCAGTTCGAAACCTTCGCGACGCAGCGGATTCGCGGCGCGATGCTCGATGAACTGCGCGGCAACGACTACCTCTCGCGAGGCACGCGCAAGCACCAGCGCTCGATCGAATCGGCCGTTCACAAGCTCGAACAGAAGCTCGGCCGCGCGCCGGTCGAAAGCGAGATCGCCCGCGAGATGGGCCTGGCGCTCACCGAATACCAAGAGCTGCTGGGCAAGGTACGCGGCACGCAACTCGTCTACCTCGAAGACATGTCGGGCGACGAAGGCGACAACGATTTTCTCGACCGCCACGTGGCGGACGACGATGTCAACCCGCTCTCGCAATTGCAAGACCACCGCATGCGCAGCGCACTCGTCGAGGCCATCAAGGTCTTGCCCGAACGCGAGCAGTACGTGATGAGCATGTACTACGAGCATGACATGAACCTGAAGGAAATCGCCGCGGTGCTGAAGGTGACCGAGTCGCGCGTCTGCCAGTTGCACAGCCAGTCGATCGCGCGCTTGCGTGTCAAGCTGCGTGAGTATTGACGTGATGATCGACATGATGATCGATGCGACCCTGAGGAACTCGGCATGAGCACCAATGCGTTGGCCCGCTGGATCGGCTTCGGCGACGCCGCCCCCGCGCAGCCGCTGCCGGTCGTGCTCGACGCGTCGGAAAAACCTGATCTCTACGGCGCGATCCGGTCGATCGGCACGCAGGCTTCGACCATGGGCAAGGAGGCCGCCGAAGTGCGCGGCCTGCTCGACGATTCGACCAAGGTTTCGGCCCGCGGCGCGCAAGCCGTGGCCGCACTCGCCGGCCAGGTGCACGAGATCACGCGTGCGCAGGATGCGATCAGCCAGGTCTCGCACGCCAGCCTCGATGCCATGGCGCGGGCACGCAAGGCGGTGGAGGACGTGGGCACGGAAGTGGGCGGCATCGTCGCCACGCTGCGCCAGGTGTCGGCCGCCGCCGGCAGCATCACGCAGATCGCCTTGCAGACGCGGCTGGTCGCATTCAACGCCTCGGTGGAAGCCAAGCGCGCCGGCGATGCGGGCCGCGGCTTCGGCGTGGTGGCCGATGCGGTGAAAGATCTGGCCCAGCAGGTCGAACTGTCCTCCAAGGAAATCTTGCGCACGGTCTCGGAACTCGATGGGCGCATCGAAGCGCTTTCACGCGAACTTCGCGTCGAAGAAGGGCAGGCTTCGCAAGGCGCGTTCTACCGTGCGCTCGACGATGTGCAAGGGGGAGTCGCCAGCGTGAGCAGCGCGGCCGACCAGAGCCGCGCCATCTGCGCCGGCCTCAACCAGCAGATGACCGCGATCGGTGGTGAAATGCAACGGACCGGCCGCTCGCTCGATGCCGCCATGGTGCGCAGCGAAGCCTTTCTCGGCGTCTCCGAACACCTGCTCGAACTGGTCGCCAACTGCGGCGTCGAGACCGAGGACACGCCCTTCATCGAAGAAGCAATGGATGCTGCCGACGACATCGGCCGCCTGCTCGAAGGCGCAGTGGCCGAAGGCCGGATCAGGCTGGCCGACCTGTTCGACGAGAACTACCAGCCCGTCGCCCGGACCAACCCGGCGCAGCATCTCACCCGCTTTGTCGCCATCGCCGATTCGCTCTTCCCGGCGATCCAGGAAGCCTGCCTCGCGCTCAGCGACAAGGTGGTGTTCTGCATCGCCGTCGACCGCAACGGCTACGTCGCCACGCACAACAGCAAGTACAACCATCCGCAGCGCGGCGACCTCGCGTGGGACAGCGCGAACAGCCGCTACCGGCGCATCTTCAGCGACCGCACCGGCCTCGCGTCGGCGCGCAATCAGCGGCCGTTCCTGCTGCAGACCTATCGGCGCGACATGGGCGGCGGCCACTTCATGGTAATGAAGGAAGCGGCCGCGCCGATCTTCGTCGGCGCCCGGCATTGGGGCGGTGTGCGCCTCGCGTTCAAGTTCTAGGGCCTGTTAACGCTATGAGAGGGCCCGCATGACGGGCGGCAGGCTCTGGCCGCTGCCGGCGCTGCTCGCGTGGTCGGCAGGCTGGGCGATCTTCATCGGCCTGCGTTGGGCGGGCGTACCGCTCTTCCTCGCGGTTGCCGCGGCGGTGGCGGCGGGCGCTGCGGCGAGCGTCGTCGGCAGCACGCCGTGGCGGCGCGTTTTCGTTGCGGTCGGCTTCCCGTTGTCCTTGCTCGCTTCGGGCCTGGCGAGCGCCGTGCCGGCGTGGGGATGGCTGTTGCCGCTCGCACTGCTGGCGCTCGTCTACCCGATCAACGCGTGGCGCGATGCGCCGCTGTTTCCGACCCCCGCCGATGCGCTGCGAGGCCTCGCGGCGCTGGCGCCCTTGAAGGCGAACGCGCGCGTGCTCGACGCGGGTTGCGGCCTCGGCGAT
>JAMFRW010000359.1 GCA_026224975.1 Rhodoferax sp.
CAGGACCTGCGTCAGCTCGGTGAGGTGGGTGCAGGCCTGCACACCGCCGAGCCGCTCCTTGACGGCGTGGCGAAAGCCGCGCATCAGGTTGAGCCCGACGAGGCGGCTGTAGATGTCGCCGTACGCACTGCACTCGCCGGGATACGGCATCGAATAGGTTTCAGCGCCGGCTTCGAGCACGTCGAAGCTCTCATTCACGACGAGCCGCAGCAGCATGTCGTGGATGGGCCAGCCGGCCGGCAGCATGCCTGTGGCCATGCGCGTGTCGGCGTTGCGAACATCGGTAATGTGGGCGTCGACCTCCCAGAGGCCGTTGCCACGCGAGAAAATCTGCACGTCGATGCTGCGGCGGTGCTTGAGCTGACGCTCGGGCGCGGCGGTCGGCAGGGCCATCGGTGGTGTTCGCGGTCGGTGGTCGAAGTGAGTGACAGAGTGCGCCGACAACGGGCAAAACAACGCCGCGAAGCCGTTACAACAGCCTGCGAATGTAGCATGCTGCTCTGCACCATTGCTGACACACAGGGGACGCCTACGCGTGGAACGGCGCACTCAGGGATCTGTGGCGGCTCTGGTGTCTGTGTCGGTTTCAGCGCCATCGCCGCTATCGGCGTCGCGAGGCGCTTCACGCAACGCGCGGCGGATCGCCTCCGGCGAGAAGCCGCGGCCGGTCAGGAAGCGCGCCTGCTTCGCCATCTCTGCCGCGCTCTGCGGCGGATTCGGGAACTTGCGCTCGCGGACCGCACAAGCCCGCACCACTTCGCTGTCCCTCAGCGCCTGCCCAGCTTCCGGCGAGAGCGCGACCGCATGCTGTTTCAGTTCCTGCCTGATGCGCAGATTGCCGAAGCGCGAAGCGCGCGCATGCACCCGTGATTCGGCAAAGCGCTCCGCCGACAGGTATCGATTCGCCTCCAGCCAATCGAGCACCGCATCGACACGCTCCGCGGCATCGGGCCCGGCCGGATCGACCCGATCGGCCGCACCTATCGCATCAAGCACATCGGGCGCCGCACGCGCATCGGCCAGCGCCGACCGCATCCGTTCGACATCCTCCGCCCGCGCATGCACCAGCAGCTTGCGCCGCAATTCGACACGGCTTTGCTCGCGCTGCGCAAGCAGTTGCAGCGCGCGGCCTTTCAGCGAACGCGGCGGCCTGCTGCCTGCCGCCCTGCCCGCGTTCATGCCCAGCCTCGAAGCGCCTGAGAGGCTTTACTCCTTGACGACCTTCAGCTTGGCCGGCTTCACTTCTTCCGCCTCGCCGGCACCCGGCAGCAGACGGATGCCGACAGCCTCGCGAACCTTGTTTTCGATCTCGAACGACAGTTCGGGATTTTCTTTCAGGAATTCGCGGGCGTTGTCTTTGCCCTGGCCGATTTTTTCGCCCTTGTAGGCGTACCAGGAACCGCTCTTTTCCAGCACCTTGTTCTCGACGCCCATGTCGATGATTTCGCCTTCGCGGCTAATGCCCTGGCCGTAGAGGATGTCGAACTCTGCCGTCTTGAACGGGGGCGAGACCTTGTTCTTGACAACCTTGACCTTGGTCTCGTTGCCGATGACTTCTTCGCCCTTCTTGATGGAGCCGATGCGGCGGATGTCGAGCCGCACCGAGGCGTAGAACTTGAGCGCATTGCCGCCGGTGGTGGTTTCGGGCGAGCCGAACATCACGCCGATCTTCATGCGGATCTGGTTGATGAAGATGACCATGGTGTTGGTCTTCTTGATGGTGCCGGTGAGCTTGCGCAGCGCCTGGCTCATGAGGCGGGCCTGCAGGCCGGGCAGCGAATCGCCCATTTCGCCTTCGATTTCGGCCTTGGGCGTGAGCGCGGCGACCGAGTCGATCACCACCAGATCGACCGAAGCCGAGCGCACCAGCGCATCGACGATTTCGAGCGCCTGCTCGCCGGTGTCTGGCTGGCTGATCAGCAGTTCTTGCAGGTTGACGCCGAGCTTTTGCGCATAGCCGGTGTCGAGCGCGTGCTCGGCATCGATGAAGGCGCAGGTGCCGCCGACGCGCTGCATTTCGGCGATGACTTGCAGCGTGAGCGTGGTCTTGCCGCTGGATTCGGGGCCGTAGATTTCGACGACGCGGCCGCGCGGCAGGCCGCCGACGCCGAGCGCGATGTCGAGCCCGAGCGAGCCGGTGGAAACGACCTCGATGTCATCGACGACCTCGCCTTCGCCAAGCCGCATGATCGTGCCCTTGCCGAACTGTTTTTCGATCTGCGCCAGCGCGGCCTGCAATGCCTTGGCTTTTTCGGTGTTGAGGGCGGGCACAGTGGCCGATGTGGTGGCTTTGGCAGTTGCTTCCATGCGGTTCTCCTGAGGATGGCAGCATTATCGCAAAAGCTGGATGTTTGTACAGTGCTTTCACCACCTCGAACGGATTCCCCGATTCGGGCGTCCCTACAATGCCGATGCGCGCAGCCTTCGAGGCGCACGGAGACAAAAGCATGCGCATTCTGATCGCGGAAGATGATCAAGTGCTGGCCGACGGACTGCTGCGCTCGCTGCGCAACGCCGGCTACGCGGTGGACCAGGTCAGCAGTGGCACCGAGGCCGATGCGGCCCTCGCCTCGCACGAATTCGACCTGCTCATTCTCGATCTGGGCCTGCCCAAGCTGCACGGCCTGGAGGTGCTGCGCAAGCTGCGAGCCCGCGGCTCCAGCGTGCCGGTGCTGATCTTGACGGCGGCCGACAGCGTCGAGCAGCGCGTCAAGGGCCTCGATCTGGGCGCCGACGACTACATGGCCAAGCCGTTTTCGCTGCAGGAGTTGGAAGCGCGGGTGCGTGCGCTCACACGGCGCGGTTTGGGCACGGCGTCCAGCGTGATCAAGCACGGGCCTCTGACTTTCGACGCCACCGGCCGCGTGGCTTACCTCAACGACCAGATGATCGAGCTCTCGGCCCGCGAGTTGAGCCTGCTCGAAGTGCTGCTGCAACGCGCCGGGCGCCTCGTCAGCAAAGACCAGCTCGTGGAGCGCCTCTGCGAATGGGGCGAAGAAGTGAGCAACAACGCCATCGAGGTCTACATCCACCGGCTGCGCAAGAAGATCGAACAGGGCCCCGTGCGCATCGCCACGGTTCGCGGCCTCGGCTACTGCCTGGAGAAGATCGCTGCCTGAGGGGCTGAGGAGCGACACTCCAAGAGATGGCACCCGAACGCCCGCGCGAACAGCGATCCCTCTTCGGCGAAATCCTGGACTGGATGCTCGCCCCGCTGCTGCTGCTGTGGCCGATGAGCGTGGTGCTGACCTGGCTGGTGGCGCAGGGTATCGCCAACAAGCCCTTCGACCGCGAACTCGGCGAGATGGTGCGGGTGCTCTCGAAAGAGATCAGCGTGCAGGCGGCGGCCGGCGGCACCTCTGCCGCCACCTTCAAGCTGCCGGCCGCGGCCTCGGAGATCCTCCACACCGACGAGGCCGACGACATCTACTACCAGGTGCTCGGCCTGCGCGGCGAATACCTCAGCGGTGACCTGACGCTGCCGGTGCCGCCGGAAGAAGACCGCGCGCCACCCGGCGAAGTGCGCTTTCGCGACGACACGCTCAACAACGACAGCGTTCGCGTGGCCTACATGTGGGTCAACGTGCCCGACCGCGTCGGCGCGTCGGTGCCGCTGGTCCAGGTGGCCGAAACCCTGGGCAAGCGATCGCGCCTGGCAACCGAAATCATCAAGGGTGTGATCCTGCCGCAGTTCGTGATCCTGCCACTGGCCGTGCTGCTGGTGTGGCTGGCGCTGGCGCGCGGCATCGCGCCGCTGAACGAGTTGCAGCAGCGCATCCGCAACCGCGACAGCAGCGACCTGAGCCCGATCGACGAGCGTCAGGCGCCGGAGGAAGTCTCGCCGCTGGTGCGCGCCATCAACGACCTGCTGGCGCGGCTGGACCTCTCGATGCGTTCGCAAAAGCACTTTCTGGCCGATGCCGCCCACCAGCTCAAGACGCCGCTCGCCGGCCTGCGCATGCAGGCCGAACTGGCGCAGCGCGAGATCGATGCCGGCCACCACGACCCGCAGGCGCTCAAACGCTCGCTGCAGCAGATCGCCCGCTCGAGCCAGAGCGCTGCGCACATGGTCAACCAGTTGCTCGCGATGGCCCGCGCCGAAGACAAGGAGCACGCCGCGCACCAGAAGCCGGTGAACCTGGCGCGGCTCGCGACCGAGACGGTGCGCGATTTCGTGCCGCGGGCGCTCGAACACCACATCGATCTCGGCCTCGAAGTGCCCGAACCTGCACCGCACCGGCCGCCGCAAGCGGATGCGCAAGGGCCCGCGCACACTGCAAGGCAAGCGCAGGGGCCGTGGGTGATGGGCCACGCGCTGCTGCTGCGCGAACTCATCCGCAACCTGGTCGACAACGCCCTGCTCTACACGCCCGCCGGCGGCACAGTCACGGTGCGTGTGGTCGCCGACCCGTTCGGGCAGGTCGTGGTGCTGCAGGTCGAAGATTCCGGGCCGGGCATTCCGGCCGTCGAGCGCGAGCAGGTGTTCCAGCCGTTCTACCGGGCGCTCGGCACGAATGTGGATGGCTCGGGGCTGGGCCTGGCCATCGTGCGCGAGATCGCCACGCAGCACAGCGCCGAGGTCACGCTGGAAGACGCCAACCTGCGCGCCCGCCCCGGCACGCATGACGCCAGCCGCGCGCCTTTCGGCCCCGGTGCGCGCTTCACGCTGCGCTTCGCGGCGGCCCAGGCGATCACCTCCGATCTCAGCTCTGAATCAGCCGCCGGCTCTTCGCCACAGACATCAAGATCCCCAGTCCCAGCCCGAGCGTGACCATCGCGGTGCCGCCGTAGCTGATGAAGGGCAGCGGCACGCCCACCACCGGCAGGATGCCGCTCACCATGCCCATGTTGACGAAGGCATAGGTGAAGAAACTCAGCGTGATCGAGCCGGCCAGCAGCCGCGTGAAGACCGTCGGCGCCTCAGCCGCAATCACCAGCCCGCGAAAGATCAGGAAGACGAAGCCCAGCATCAGGCTCACGCAGCCGATCAGGCCGAATTCCTCCGAGAACGCGGCGAAGATGAAGTCGGTCGTGCGTTCGGGAATGAACTCCAGGTGCGTCTGCGTGCCCTTCATGAAGCCCTTGCCGGTCGTGCCGCCGGAGCCGATCGCGATCTCGCCCTGGATGATGTGGAAGCCCTTGCCGAGCGGATCGGTCGTCGGATCGAGCAGCGTGCAGACGCGGTTCTTCTGATAGTCGCGCAGCATGGGCCACTTGACCTCGGGCTGGCAGATGCGGTCTTCGGAGACGACGACCGCGGTGATCGCGGCCGCGCCGATCACGAACACCGGCAGGATCAGCTTCCACGACAGCCCGGCGAAGAAGATCACGTAGAGCCCCGCCGAGAGCACCAGGATCGCGGTGCCCAGATCGGGCTGCTTGACGATGAAGCCCACGGGCACGAGCAGCAGCAGCGTCGCGATCGCGAAGTCGAGCGCGCGCAACTGGCCTTCGCGGCGCTGGAAC
>JAMFRW010000360.1 GCA_026224975.1 Rhodoferax sp.
AACGAGTAGATCGGAAGGCAAATCCGCGCCGGTTCGATAATTCTCGCGATGGACCCAATTCTATGGACTGCCCCACGGGCTCGCGCGCTGGAGGTCTTGTGCCTGCCCGACCCGGCCGCCAAGGCGGCAGCGGCGCGTGAGCTGTTCGCCAGCTTGACGACACATGCGGCTGCCAACGACATCGACGCGCAAGCCACCTTCGAGCCGCCGCCCACGCTGCCCGGCCGCCCGCCGCTGCCGCGCCTCGTGCCGCCCAAGGAAGTGCCCACACGCTCGCCCTTCACGCTCGAAGGCCGCGCCGCGCTGCTCCATGCCATCACGCACATCGAGTTCAATGCGATCAACCTCGCGCTCGATGCCGTCTGGCGCTTCCCGCACATGCCGGCGGCCTTCTACCGCGACTGGCTGCGCGTGGCGAGCGAAGAGGCGCTGCACTTCACACTGCTGCGCGATCACCTGCAGACGCTCGGCTTCGACTACGGCAGCTTCGATGCGCACGATGGCCTCTGGACCATGACGCAGCGCACCGCGCACGACATCACCGCCCGCATGGCGCTGGTGCCGCGCACGCTGGAAGCGCGCGGGCTCGATGCCACGCCGCCCATCCAGGCCAAGCTGCGCAAGGCCGGCGACCTGCGCGCGGTCGAGATCCTCGATGTGATCCTGCGCGACGAGATCGGCCACGTGGCCATCGGCAACCACTGGTACCGCTGGCTGTGCGAGCGCGACGGGCTGGAGCCGGTGGCGCTCTACGGCGTGCTCGCCGCGCGCTACGAGGCCCCGCGCATGCGCCCGCCGTTCAACCTCGATGCACGCCGCGCGGCCGGGTTCACCGATGCCGAGATCGCTTTTTTGAGCTAGAACCGACACCTTCCCGCACCGCCCCGCCCGATCCCATCCCGCTCAGGCTGAGCCTGTCGAAGCCCCGCTCCGCCCCGAACCGCACCTTCCAACACCATGAACATCTTCGTCGCCGGCTTCCACCACGAGACCAACACCTTCGCGCCCTCGCCGGCCGACTGGGAGGCCTTCACCTGTGGCGCGGGCTACCCCGGCTATTCGCGCGGCGAGGCAATGCTCGCGAAGATGCGCACCAGCAGCATGCCGATCGCCGGCTTTGCGGCGGAAGCCCTCGAGCACGGGTGGACGCTGCAGCCCTCCGTCTGGGCCGGGGCGATGCCGAGCAACCGCGTCAGCCTCCATGCCTTCGAACGCATCTGCGGCGAGATCATCGAAGACCTGCAAAAGGGCGGCTTCGAGGCGATCTACCTCGACCTGCACGGCGCCGGCGTGGCCGAGATCGCAGACGATGCCGAAGGCGAGTTGCTCTCGCGCATGCGCGCTGTGGTCGGGCCCGACATGCCCCTCATCGCCAGCCTGGATCTGCACGCCAACGTGACGCAGGCGATGCTCACGCACACCACGGCGATGACCGCGTTTCGCACCTACCCACACGTCGACATGCGCGAGACCGGCGCGCGCGCCGCGCAGATGCTGGCGCGCCGGCTCACGCCCGATGCGCCCGCGCGCTTGTGCCACTACAAGCGCGTGCCCTTCCTCTTGCCGCTCAACGCGCAATGCACGCTGATGGAGCCGGCGGCGGGCGTGATCCGCGAACTGGTGAAGCTCGAGGCCGAGAGCACCGCCGAGTCGGAGCTGGAACTGAACTTCGCCATGGGCTTCTCCGCCGCCGACTTCAGCGAATGCGGGCCGGTGCTGTTCGGCTACGGCACCGATGCATCCGCCGTCCGCTCGGCAGTTTGGCACCTGCACGCGAAGGTGGTGGCAGAGCGCGCGCACTGGGCGATCGAACTGCTCACGCCCGCCGATGCCGTCGAACAAGCCATTGCCCTGGCCGCCAGCAATATCGCGCCGGTCGTCATCGCCGACACGCAAGACAACCCCGGCGCGGGTGGCGACGCCAACACCACCGGCCTGCTGCACGCACTCATCGCGGCACGCGCGGGCGAGCGGCTCGAAGGCCGCGTCGCACTCGGCCTGCTGTTCGACCCCGAATCGGCACGCGCCGCCCACGCCGCTGGCATCGGTGCAACGGTCACCATGCAACTCGGCCGTGCGGTGGCGACCTGGGACGGTGCGCTCACCGAGCCACCGGTGCAAGCCGCCGCCACCGTGCTCGCGCTGAGCGATGGCGAAGTCGACCTGCACGGGCCGATGACGGCAGGCAACCATGTCGTACTCGGCCTGTGCGCCTGCGTGGCGATCGATGGCATTCGCGTGCTGATCAGCAGCGGCAAGATGCAGATGCTGGACACCGACCTGTACCGCTTTCTCGGCGTGGCGCCGGAGCAGATGAAGCTGCTGGTGGTCAAGAGCTCGGTGCACTTCCGCGCCGCGTTCACGCCCATCGCATCGGCCATCCTCGTTGCCAGATCGCCCGGACCGATGGCAGCCGATCCGGGCGACCTGCCGTGGCAGCATCTGCTCGAGGGCATGGCGCCGCGGCCCTGACGGCGGCGCCCGCGTCCTACAAGAATTTCAGCGGGCGGCCGACACGCCCGCGCCGTCCTCCGACAGACTCTGCCGACGCTCGGCGAGACATTGCTCCACTGCATCTACCGGATGCGATGAAGGAGCCCAACGTGACTGACCACCCCGATAACAACCCGTCGACTTTCACCGGCAAGTCGATCTCCCGCACCTCGCTGGCCGCCGTCGGCCTGATGGTCGCCGTGTCGTATGCGCTGGCCGCCACGCCGAGCGCCGACGACAAGGCAGAGCAAGCCCGCTACGAAAAAGAACGCGCCGTCTGCATGAACGGCAAATCGAACCAGGACCAGGCCACCTGTCTGAAAGAAGCCGGCGCAGCTCGCGAAGAGGCCAAGCGCGGCCAGCTCAACGACGGCCAGGTGCGCTACCGCAAGAACCAGCTCGAACGCTGCGACACCTTGCCGCCGAACGACAAGGAAGAGTGCCGCGCACGCATCAAGCACGGCGAGGTGAGCGGCACGCCGGAAGCAGGCGGTGTGATCCGTGAGCTGCGCACCACCGTGCCGGCAGACGCCGCCAGCGCGCCGAAGTGATCCGATCTCATCGCGTCGGCTCCGCTTCGTTCGGAACCGACGCAGCCAACGCTTGCCGAAGCTTGGTGATGACCGGCCCCAGCGGCCGGCGCGAAGGCGCGGGCCTGAAAAGATGCATCTCGTAGCGCGGCAGCGCTTCGCGCAAAAGCAGCGGCACCACCAGCCCTTTCGCAGCGCTTTCCAGCAGCGCCGGGTGCGGCAGAACGCCGAGCAAATCGCTGTTCGCCATCAGGTGCAGCAGGCTCGCGTAATCCGGGCACGATGCCGTGATGCGCGGCGCTTTCATGCGCCGCACTCCAAACGCCTCCGTCAACACATCGACCGGCCCGCTCACGCTGGGCCCGACGATGGCCCATGACGCGCCCCGCAGCTCTTCCAGCGAATGTGCCTTCGCCAACGAATGCGTTCGCCGCGCATAAGCCAGCGGCGTGATCTGGTAGAGCGGCTCGAAAGCGAGGCCCGCGCCACGATGGCCACGCGGCAGCGGGGCGATCACCAGGTCCAGTTCCCCACCTTGCAGCCTGGCGAGCATGCGGCCCTCATCGGCGCTAGACATGTCGAGCCGACGACGGGGATGCCCCTGGCACCAGCCGACATGCAAGGCCGGCCCGCACACCAACGCGGCCGATGGCGTGACGCCAATGCGCAAGGTGTCGCGATCGGCCGGCATGGCCCGAACGCCCGCCAATGCAGACATCCCCTCGGCGAAATCCCTGCTCTTCGAAGCAGCCTGCAACGCGGCCTCGGTGGGAATCAGCCTGCGCCCGGACCGTTCGAAAAGAGGCGTGTCGAAGTGCTGCTGCAACTGCTTCATGCCATGCGTGATGGCCGGTTGCGACACGTCGCCGGCGCGCGCCGCCGCAGCGAAGCTGCCGTGTGCGATCACCAGCCGGAGGTAGTGCAGGTAGCGCAGATTCATCAACGTCTCTTATGGATTGGTGGGCATTGTGGCTTGTGCGAGGCGACCGCGTCTGGAACGATCCAGCCCATCGAACAACCCTGAGCCCGCGATGAACCAACCCCAACTCGACACCGTGCGCACCTACCTGCGCCACCTCCACGCCAGCGACACCGCTGGCCTGATCGCCACCTTCGAGCACGACGGCCTGGTGCACTCGCCCTTCCTCGGCACGATGAAGGCACGTGACTTCTTCCCAAAGCTCGCGCAGGCCTCCAGCCAAAGCGTGATCACGCTGATCGACCTGTTCGCCTCGGTGCAACCGGCCGATGGCACGGTGCGCGTGGCGGCCTACTTCCGCTACGACTGGACGCTGAGCGATGGCCGACTCGTCGACTTCACTTGCGTGGATGTGTTCGGCTTCGCGCCCGGCAGCGATCACATAGCGAGCATGCACATCGTCTACGACACCCACCCGCTGCGTGAACGGGTGGGTGACAAGTACGCGCCCAACCCTGTTGTCAACGCCTGATTCAGATCGCCACTGCCCCGGGCATCAGCGTCGGCGTGGCTTCCACTTCGTCGGCATCGTTCCGCACCGAGCCATCCGGCCGCTCGTAGGTTCCGATCAGGCAACCGCTCGCCAACGCCCGCTCACGCAGGGCTTCCAGCAATTCATCACGGCCGGGCGTGCTCGAAAACGGCTCGCCTGCGGCCAGCGCAAACACCTGGAAGGCGTAGCGATGCACGCCGTGGCCAGGCGGCGGGTCGGGCGGCAGCCACGCGGCTTGCAGGAAGGAGTTGCGGCCGATCTCGACGCTGGCGTCCAACGCAGGCTCGTGGTCAGCACTCGGCATCGCGCCTTGGGCGAGCGCGCCATCTGCACCCGGAAGGCCCACGATGATCGCGTGGACCAGCGGCTGTGGCGTGGGTGCATCCGCGTCTTCGACGATCAGCACCACCGATTCGGCGCTGGCGGGCACGCCGGACCACTGCAGCGGCGGCGAAAGGCCATCGCCGTCGGCGGTATAGGGCACCGGAATGGGCGCGTGGTCGACGAAGGCGATGCTGCGCACCTCGATGGCCGCCATGCCGGGGCGAAGGTCGGTCTGGTTGAAGGCGATCTTGTCGAGGCCGGCGCGCTGGTTTCTCAGCGCGTGGCCGAGCATGTCGGGCAGTTTTTCGAGCATCGTGGGACTCCTTGGCGTCGGATGGGCAACGGTTGGCGAGCACCGCAGATCACGGTGCCGTCTCGGCTTCGATTCGACGCGCAGGAGTCATTCGCCGAAAGCGGCGGTCGGCGCATCACGGTGTCGGACTTGGCCGACCCACCGGGCCGAAAATAGCGCAGCCCGCTTCACTGCCCGCGCCAGCGCGCCGCCGCCTGCCCGCGCGTTTCCACGCCCAGCTTGCCGAGGATGTTGGCCACATGGCGCTTCACGGTGTGCGGGCTCAGGTCGAAGGCGCGGGCGATGAGTTTGTTGCTGTCGCCTTCGGCCATGCGCGCCAGCACGTCGCGCTCGCGTTCGGTGAGGCTGGCGAGGTCGATGCGGTTGGCGGTGGCGAGGCGGGCCACATCGGTGGCGCGACGGTCGTACAGCGGTGCGGGGCGCGAGTCCGTGGCCGGCACCACCGGCTCGACCGCAAGCATCACGAATGCGGATTCGCGCGGCGATTCACCTCCCATTGCCACGGGTGCCGCATCCGCCCCTTCCCGCGCCTGCCGCAGCACCGCATGCACATGGCTCAGCACGCCCTGCTCGGCCGCCAACAGCCGCGGGCCCCAATCCACATCGGCCAGGCGCCCCACCGCGTCCAGCCCTGCCAGCAGCGCACCGCCGACTTCGCCTGTCGCCAGTACATCGCCCAGCCACAGCCGCAACGTGTCGGCCGCCGCAGCCACGTCCCCCAGCCGCTGCTGCACATCGGCCAGCAGCACCCGCGCCGTGACGGCGGGAAAGAACAGCGAGCGGTCGATGTCCGATGCCAGCGGTTCGAGCAGCGCCTGCGCGTCCTGGAGCCGACCTTCGATCAAGGCGACGAACGCCCGGCACAGCCGCCGGTTGTCGGGCGCTGCAGCCCATTCGAACGGATTGGCCGCACGCTCCAGCGCGGCATCCAGCCGGCGCAAAACGTCCGCATCCTGAAGAATCCACGCGGCGCGGCTGTGCAGGAACAGCACTTCGCAGGCATGCACACGCCGGTGCGCCAGCGGGCTGTGTTGCTCGATGTCGTCGACCATGTCTTGCGCCGCGGCGTGGCTCGCGGCCGCGTCGCCGCGCAGCGCGTGCAGCAGCGCCCGGGCGGTGCGGTTTTCGGTGATCACCGGGCGCGGCGTGCCGAGCCAGCGGCAATCGTCGTCGGCGCGGCCCAGCCATTGCCAGGCCTCGGCGAGCTGGCCTTGCGAGAGCGCGAGCCAGCATCGCAAATGCATCATGCCGGCGCGTAGCTGCGTGGGCGAATCGCCCCCCACGCGCATCGCGCCGTGTGCAAACCGCGCCAGCAGCGGCTGCATGCCGGGCAGGCCGACGAAAACGAAGTGGATCGAGAACTGCTGCCACAGGAGCGGCGCCGGCACACGCTCCAGCGTGGCAACCATCTGCGCGTAGAACGGGGCGACGTGCTCGGTGCGCGCCGCAGCGAACTCGTTCCACGCACTGGTGAAGAACACGAAGGCGCGTGCCGCGTCGTCCAGGTTCTGCTCGCGCAACCGCGCCAGCTCGCGGCTCGCCTCCTCGGGTCTGCCGGCGTGCTGCAGGCCGGAACAGGCATTGACGCGGGTGAGCGCGGCTTCGCGCAGCCGCCCGGCTCGGGTGTAGCCCTCGGCGGCGTGCTGCATGGCGACGAGCAGCGTATCCCAGTCGAAGCGCGGCCACGCGGCCAGGCCGCGCACCATGTGCAGATCGGGCCGGCGCGCGAATTCGTCCTCGGGGAAGAGCGCGAGCAACTGCGTCAGCGTGGCGTGCGCGCCGATGCTGATCTGTTCCGGCGCACGATGCGACAGCAGCGCCGTCGCCTCGTCCCACGCGCCCGCGCGCACCAGGTAGCTCACCGCGCGAGCCAGCTCGGTTTCGTGCTGGGCGGCGCGGCGCAAAAGCGCGGGCAGCTCGCCGGCCTGCTCTCGCGCAAGCCGGTCTTCGAGAAAGCCGCGGAAGAGATCGTGCAGCTTCAAGGTGAACTCGTCGGCATCGAGCACGCTCACGAAAAGGCCGCGCCGTTCGATCTCGTCGAGCAGCCGCGCCGCCTGCGGCTGGCCGCTCACATGGGCGCAACGCGCGGCGGTGAGCTCGGGCAGCACCGAGCAGCGCAGCAGAAAGTCGCGCAGCTCGGCGGGCATGTCGGCCAGTACTTCGGTCGCAAGGTAGTCGAACAGATGGCGCTGGGTGGTGTCACTCGGCCCGGGCGCCGATGCGCCGGACCGCGCAGCGAGGCTCAGCCGCAGGCCGGCCGCCCAGCCGCCGGTGCGCAACAGCAGGTCGTGCGCCGAGCGCGCCTCGGCGTGCTGCGTCGTCGCGCCCGGTGCGTTGGCGTCGGTCGCATCCGTGGCGGCCAACATCGCGATGACCTCGCCCTCGCCGAAGCGCAGCTCGTGCTGCCGAAACTCCGCCAGCTCGCCGCTGCCGCGCAGCCGCGCCAGCGCCAGCGACGGCTCGACACGGCTGGCAATCACCAGCGTCCACTGGGCGGGCAGGCGGTCGAGCACGAGTTGCAAAAACTCGAAGACTCGCGGGTCGGCGATGCGGTGGGCGTCGTCGATCACGATCAGCCCGCGATCCACGTCGGCCGACGCCAGTGCGTTGACCAGCTCGCCCGCCGCGTCACGCAAACCGCGCTCGGCCAGCGCCAGCGTGGCCAGCGCATCGGGCGCCACGCGCCAGGGCAGATCGTGCGGTTCCAGCGCAGCGGTGAGGCAGGCCAGAAAGCGCTGCAAGGGGTCATCGTCGTCGGCCGAGACCCAGGCCAGCGCCGTGCCCTCGGGCAACTGCCGGATCTGCCGCGTCAACGCCGCCGTCTTGCCGTAGCCGGCCGGCGCGAGCAGCAGCACCAGCCGGCTGTGCTCGAGCGCCGCGCCGAGCGCCCGCTCCAGCGCCGGCCGCGCCACCAGCCCCGCCCGAGGACGCGGCGGCTGGATCTTCGCCAGCGCGAAGTTCGGCGGCGAAGCTTGAAGCGAAGCGTGCTGCGGCGGCATGCGCGGGATTCTGACGCAGCGATTCGGTGCTGAAAAGGTGTGAATTCAACCGCCGATCTGCTCCCGCCAGCACGCTGCAGCCTGTCCACGGGACTGCGCGCCGAGTTTGCCGAGGATGTTGGCGACGTGGCGTTTGACGGTGTGGGGACTCAGATCGAAGGCGCGGGCGATGACCTTGTTGCTGCCGCCGTCGGCGAGGCGGCCGAGGACTTCGCGTTCACGCTCGGTGAGGGTGGCGACCTTGGGCGAGCGCGTGGCGGGCGCATCGTTCGCTGGCTCGTCCATTGCGTTGGTCGCCGTGCTTTTCGCCGCCGCATCGAACAGTGATGGTGGTTCACGCAGCGACGCTTGATCCTGACGCTCGCGGCGCTCACGCGCCTGCAGAAACTCGCGAAACAGCGCGTGCAACCGCAGCGTCGGGCCGGCCCTGTCGTGCACGTCGGCGAAGAGGCCGCGGCGCGAGACCTGCGCCAGCCAGCGTGACGCTTGCGACAGGACGCAGCCTTCGCCCACGGCTTCGGCGCAGCGCTGCGGCGTCAGTTCGACAAGCGCCGAGCAGCGCAACAGGAACGTGCGCAAGGAGATCGGCAAGTCGTCGAAGACTTCGGTGGCGAAGTAGTCGAACAGGTGGCGATCGACGCAGGCTGCGACGTTGCAGGAAGCGACGTTGCGGTCGATCGAATCGCCGGACGCCCACGACCCCGAGCGCGGTCCCGACAGCATCAAGCGAAGGCCCGCCGGCCAGCCGCCGCTGCGCGCCAGTAGCGCGGCCGGTGATGGCCACACCTGACGTGGCGCGTGAGCACCGGCAGCCGCGCGAGCGATCTGCACCGCCAGCAGCGACGTGACCTCGGCCTCATCGAACGCCAGTTCCTGCGGTCCGAACTCGGCCAGCTCGCCAGCGGCGCGCAACCGCGCCAAAGGCAGCAGCAGCTCGACACGGCTCGCGATGGCGATGGACCACTGCGCAGGCAGCCGCTCGAGCAGGTGGCCCAGCAGTTCGAAGACGCGCGTATCGATGATGCGGTGCGCGTCGTCGATCACGACCAGACCGCGCGCGGGCGCGGCGGCGGCCATCGCATCGACGATCAGCCCGGCCACGTCGCGCACACCGTGTTCGGCCTCGGCCATCGCGGGGAGCCACTGCGGCGCCACGCGCCAGCGCAAATCGTGCGGCGCCAGTGCGGCCAGCAGCACGGCGAGGAAGCGCGGGAGGCTGTCGCCCGCTTCGGCGGTTATCCAGGCGAGCGCGCGGCCGGTGGGTGTGCCGATCTGCCGCACCAGCGCCGTCGTCTTCCCATAACCGGCAGGCGCCACGAGCAGCGTCAGCCGAGCAAGCGACAAGCCGTCGACCAGCGCCTTGTCGAGCGCCGGCCGCGCGACCAATCCGGCGCGCGGGCGAGGCGGCCGGATCTGCGCGCAGGCGAGCGCGGGAAGCGTGGCGGGAGAGGGCATGAGGACATTCTGCAAACCAGTCGCGGCGCCTGCATCTGCGGTGCGACGAGGCGCCGGAAAGCGGGCGCCAGGCGCCGTGATGCGTGACAAGCTGCACGCGGATCACCGCATATCGAGGCGATTTGCAGCGAGCCGGCCGCGGGAAAAAGGACGAGGCCGTCAGCCTACGCAGGCTTCTCGCCACCGGGCATCCACACGCTTGCGGACGAAGAGGCCCTTCCGCGGCCCATCCCCCGAAGGGGTTGGCCCGTCGTGGTCCGGCGAATGGCTCCTTCGGCCGATTCGCGCCAAAGCGCATCCGGGAACACTGCCTACCCATGCCGAGGACTGGCCCGGCACACCACGCGAAGCGCCGAGCGCCTTCGCTTCGACAGCCCCAACTCACGAGGACCAAGCCCATGACCACCGCCTTCGCACCTGCCGCTTTCACTTCCGCCGCCGCCATCTCCACCACGGCCGCCGCTCACAAGGCTCCAGCGCCGCACTCCCAATCTGCCACTGCGCCGCGCTTCGACATGTACGTCGCCATTCACAAGGCCCTGCGCAGCTTCATGACGGACACGCTCTTTCGCGTCGGCCGCATCGATGTGCAAGACGCCGACGACACCGGCCGCACGCTGGCGCAGCTCGACGAGCTGCTGACGTTCTGCACCGGCCACATCGAGCACGAGAACGACCATGTGCATGCCGCCATCGACGCCCGCAGCCCGGCCGGCGCGGCGCGCACTTCGGGCGATCACGTGGAGCATCTGGAAACCATCGCTGCGCTTCGCTGCGATGCCGTCGCCATGCAGACCGCCCGCCCGGAAGAGCGGGCCATGCTCGCGCTGCGCCTGTACCGGCATCTGTCGCTCTTCGTCGCCGACAACTTCCAGCACATGCACTACGAAGAAACGGCCAACAACGCGGCGCTCTGGGCGCTGTACACCGATGCGGAGCTGATGCAGATCCACGGCTGCATCCTCGCCAGCATCACGCCTCAGGAACACCTGCTGGTGGCGCGCTGGATGGTGCCGGCCCTCTCGCCCTTCGAGCGCGCGATGGTCGTCGGCGGCATGAAGCAGCAGACACCGCCGGAAGCCCTGCTCGGCGTGCTGGCGCACGTACGCCCGCATCTGGACGACTCGGCCTGGGGCAAGCTGGCCCGGGCCATCGGGGTGCCACAGGCGCCAGGACTCACTCATTTTTCTTGAGCGCGTGCCCGTAAAGGCGGGCCGCGCCTTCAGTCAGGAACAGATCATGAAAGCGTTTCAGGAACATTCATCGCTGGCCATGACCGCGCTCGTCGCGGTGTTCGCCACCCTCGCCTTTCTCGGCCTCGTGGTGGCGGGGCCGGAAGCGGCCACCGTCGCCACGGCGGTCTCGCAAGGCTGCCGAAGTGCGGGGCTTCAAGCGTCGCTCGTGTGGCCGCTGGCACTCGTTGCAGGAGTCCGCGCATGAAGCCGTGGATCAAGCGCAGCGCCATCGGAGCACTCATGTTGGTGGCCCTCGGTGCCGCCACCTTGTGGGCTGGCGCCGTGGCGGGTGAGAAGAAAATGCGGCGGCTTGTCGACGTGCAGGTCGCGCCGATCGCGGTGCGTGACGACGCCGCGAGCATCGAACGCGGACGCTATCTGTTCATGTCACGCGGCTGCACCGAATGCCATGGCGTCGATGGCGCCGGCCGCACGTTCATCGACGACGGCAAGGGCATGCGGGTGCACGCACCGAACATCACGCTAGGCCCCGGCAGCGTGGTGGCCGGCTACGGCACCGACGACTGGACGCGCACCATCCGCCACGGCGTCAAGCCCGACGGCCGGCCCGCGATCATCATGCCGAGCGAAGACTACGCGCGCCTCACCGCTGCCGATCTGGCCGCGCTGGTCGCCTACCTGCGCCAGATGCCGCCGGCCCGCGGCGAGCCGGCCGAGGTGCGCTTGCCGCTGCCGGTGAAGGCGCTGTATGCCGCCGGGATGATCCGCGACGCGGCCGAGAAGATCGACCACCGCCTGCCGCCGCCGGCCGCCGTGCCGGATGCCGTCACCACCGCCCACGGCGCTTACGTGGCCAATGCCTGCATCGGCTGCCACGGCGCGCAGCTCGCTGGCGGCAAGATCCCCGGCGCGCCGCCGGAGTGGCCCGCCGCCGCCAACCTCACGCCCGGCGCCGGCAGCGCGATGGCGCGGTATGCGGATGCGGACGCTTTCGCCGCAATGCTGCGCACCGGCAAGCGGCCCGATGGCAGCGCGGTCAGCCCGGTCATGCCGTTCCTGGCATTGAAGGAGTTGAACGACACCGACGTGCGGGCGATCTACCTGCACCTGAAGTCGCTGCCCGCACTCGCAACGGGCGAATGAGGCCGATCAGCCGCGCTTGCGAGCGGTGACCTCGATCTCGATCTGCATGCGTGGGTCGGCCAGGCCGGCGCTGATCATCATCGCCGCGGGCCGCACGTTGCCGAAGTACTGGCGCAGCACGGGCCAGCAGTGTTCGAAGTCGGCGGCCTTCGGCACGACATAGGTCGCGCGCACCACGTCGGCGAGGCTGGCGCCGGCTTGCGTCAGCGCGGCTTCGATGTTCTTCAGGCACTGCTCGGTCTGCTCGGCGATGCTGTCGGAGATGGTCATCGTCACGTAGTCGAAGCCGGTGGTGCCGGAGACGAAGACCCAATCGCCATCGACGACGGCGCGGGAATAGGCCATCTTCTCTTCGAAGATGGAACCGGAGCTGATGAGTTGTCGGGTCATGGTGTGTCAGTGGAAGTAGCGGGATCGGGAGCAGCCTCGTCCCTGGCAAGCGTCGCCGCCACGGCCCCATGCAGCACGCGCTGCGGGAACGGGATCTCCACGCCCTCGGCGTTCAGCAGGTCGAGCACCGCCAGGTTCACATCGGAGCGCACGTTGCCCTGCCCGCTTTCGGGGTCGAGGATCCAGAAGTTGACGATGAGGTTGATGCCGTCGGCGGCGAACTCGGTCAGGTGGATCGAAGGCGCCGGGTCGGCCAGCACGCGCGGCACGGCCATCACGGCCGCGGCGAGCTTGGGTTGCAGCGCGCGCACATCGGTGCCGTAGGCCACCTGCACGGTGGTCGTGACCACCACCTTGGGGTCGGCGAGCGAGGAGTTCTCGACCCGCTGGGTGATCAGCATTTCGTTGGGCACGATGGACTCGCGGCCACTCAACGCGCGGATCACGGTGTAGCGGGTGCGGATGTCGGTGATGCGGCCTTCGAAGCCATCGACCTTGACCATGTCGCCGATGCGCACCGAGCGCTCGGCCAGCACGACGAAGCCGCTCACGTAGTTGGCGGCGATCTTCTGCAGGCCGAAGCCGAGCCCCACGCCGATCGCGCCGCCCAGCACCGAGAGCGCGGTCAGGTCGATGCCGACGGCCGAGAGCGCCATCAGGAGCCCGACGAAGAGCAGCAGCGCACGCACGATGTTGGCGGCCATCTTGCGGATGGAAAGCGTGTTGCCGGTGCCGCGCAGCAGCTGCTTTTCGATGGCAGCCGAGATCCACAGCGCGATGACCAGCACCAGCGCGGCGGTGAGCGAGCCTTCGACGACGTTGCGCAGCGAGACTTGCGCGGTGCCCATCTTCCAGTGCACATCGTCCATCGCGTCGAGCAGCAGCGGCAGCAGGCCGGTGACCCAGGCCACCACCGCGATCCACGCCAGCCACGAGATGCTGCGCTCGATCATGCGTACCCAGCCGGCATTCGGGAATGTGGCGCCAAGCACGCGCACGCTCAGGCGGATGACGACGAGCGACATCAATATCGGCACCGCGAGCTTGAAGACTGCCGCCTTGACGAAGCCCGCCAGCGCCAGCTTGGCCGCAAACGCGAGCGCAAGCGCCAGCACCGGAAACAGCACGCCATCGAAGATGCGGCGGCCGAACCAGATCGAGCCCTCGGGCGCCTGCGCGCCGCGCATCAGGCGCACGACACCCCAGGCGGTGAACAGACAGGCGGCGAGCACCGCGAGTTCGGTCAGCGCGGCGGGTTGCGCGAGTGACCGCAGCAGTTCGCCGAGCTCGTTCATGTCGAGTGGCCGCTCCATCGCGGTCAGCCTTTGCTCGCGGGCAAGCGCATCACGAAAAGCAGGCTCAAACCCCCGCCAGCACGCGCACGTGCGCCGCCACGCTGCGGGCCAGCGCACTGAGGTTGTAGCCGCCTTCCAGGCACGAGACGATGCGGCCCTTCGCATGCCGATCGGCCAGGCCCATGATGCGCTGGGTGATCCATTCGTAATCGGATTCGACCAGGCCGAGCTGGCCCAGATCGTCTTCGCGGTGGGCATCGAAGCCGGCCGAGATGAAGATCATCTCCGGCCTGAAAGCCTCCAGCCGCGGCATCCAGTTGGCCTCGATCAGCTCTCGAATTTCCATGCCCTTGGTGTAGGCCGGGATCGGCAGGTTGACCATGTTGGTGCCCTTGGGCACGCCGCCGCTGAACGGGTACAGACGGTCCTGGAAGATGCTGGCCATCAGCACGCGCTCGTCGCCCGCGATGATGTCTTCGGTGCCGTTGCCGTGGTGCACGTCGAAATCGATGATCGCCACCCGCGAGAGGCCGCGCACATCGAGCGCATGGCGCGCCGCCACCGCCACGTTGTTGAAGAAGCAAAAGCCCATGGCTTCGCTGCGCGTCGCGTGGTGGCCGGGCGGGCGCACCGAGCAGAAGGCGTTTCGCGCATTGCCGTCGATCACCGCATCGGTCGCCGCCACCGCCGCGCCGGCAGCGCGCTGCACGGCTTGCCAGGTGCCGCCGCTGGCGACGGTGTCGGGGTCGAGTGCGCGCGGTTGGCCGCTGGCTTCGATGTGCAGCAGCAGGTCGCGCAGCTCGGAAACATAGCCGCTGGCGTGGGCGTGGGCCACGTCTTCCAGGTCGACGAGCGGGGCTTCGCGGCGCTCGATGGCGACATCGAGGCCTGTGGCGAGAAAGAAGTCGTCGATCGCGGCGAGCCGCTGCGGGCACTCGGGGTGGCCGTCGCCCATGTCGTGGCGGCGGCAGTCGGGATGGCTGTAGAACGCAGTGGTCATCGCGAGGGTTTCCCTGGCTGTTGTGAAGCCTCTTTTCCGGTCGGTTTTCGGGCCGAAGGGAATCACCTTTTCGGGTAAGGTGGCCGCATGAACAAACCCTTGGCGGCGCAACTCACGGAACTGGTCGGGCAGATCGGGACGATTATCGTCGGCAAGCGCGCTCAGATCGAAGACTGCGTGGCCTGCATGCTGGCCGGCGGCCACTTGCTGATCGAAGACGTGCCCGGCGTGGGCAAGACGACGCTGGCGCATGCGCTCGCCGTCTCGCTCGGCCTGCGCTTCTCGCGCACGCAGTTCACGGCCGATCTGATGCCGTCGGACCTGATCGGCGTGAGCGTCTACGAGCGCAGCAAGGAAGCCTTTGTCTTCCACCCCGGGCCGGTGTTCGCGCAGGTCTTGCTGGCCGACGAGATCAACCGCGCCGGGCCGAAGACGCAGAGCGCCCTTCTCGAAGCCATGGAAGAACATCAGGTCACCGTGGAAGGCGAGACCCGCGCGCTGCCCGAGCCGTTTTTCGTGATCGCCACGCAGAACCCCAGCGACCAGCTCGGCACCTACCCGTTGCCGGAATCTCAGCTCGACCGCTTTTTGATGTGCATCACGCTCGGCTACCCCGACCAGACCAGCGAGCGAGCGCTGCTGGCCGGGCAGGACCGGCGCGAGGCCATCCACAGCCTGCGCGCGGTGATGTCGCCCGAGCAGTTGATCGCCGCGCAAAAGGAAGTGCAGGCGGTGCATGCCTCGGACGCGCTGCTCGATTATTTGCAGGCGGTGATCGCGGCGACGCGCTCAGGGCGCTGGTTTGTCGAGGGTTTGAGCCCACGCGCCGGCATTGCGGTGCTGCGCGCAGCGCGGGCACGGGCGCTGCTGGGCCAGCGTGATTACGTGGCACCGGACGATGTGCAATACGTGCTGCCACAGACCATCGCACACCGGCTGGTGCCGGTCGCTGGTGCAGGCCGCGGCCGCGTCGAACAGGTGCGGGCGATGATCGAGGCGGTGGCGCTGCCGTGAGCACGGCCAAGGCGCAGGCCACGGCCGCGGGCGAAGCGATCACGCTGAACCCGGCCGAGGCCGTTCGTCGGCGCTTCCGGCGCTGGTGGCAATCGCGCCTGCCACGCACCGACACGATGCTGCTCACCCAGGGCAACGTCTACATCCTGCCGACGCGGGCCGGCTTCATGTTCGGCTTGACTTTGCTGGTGCTGCTGCTCGCGTCGATCAACTACCAGCTCAACCTGGGGTATGTGCTGACCTTCCTGCTGGCGGGCAGCGGCGTGATGTCGATGCACCTCACACATGCCACGCTGCGCGGGCTCACGCTGCATTTGAAGCCGGTCACGCCGGTGTTCGCCGGTGATGCGGCCGTGCTGGAGGTGGTGCTGACCAGCCCGGCCAAACCGCGCTTCGGCATCGGCCTGAAGGTGGCAGGTGCCGGCGACGACACGCTGGGCTGGATCAACGTGCCGGCCGGCGGGCAGACCACGGCGCATGTGAGCTTCGTGCCGCCCGCCCGCGGCCAGCACGAGGTGCCGACGCTGAGCGCCGAAACGCGCTTTCCGCTCGGGCTCTTTCGCACCTGGACCATCTGGCGGCCGGCCGCGCAACTGCTGGTCTATCCTCGACTCGAACGGCCCGCCGCGCCGCTGCCAATGGCGCGGCCGCTCTCGGGGGGGCCGGGGCCTTCGCGCCGCAGCGATGGTGGCGAGGTCGAAGGCGTGCGCGCCTATCGCCGTGGCGACCCGCTCAAGCTCGTTGCGTGGAAGAAGGCTGCCAAGGCGCTGGAGGCCGGCGGTGACCTGGTGAGCCGCGACACCAGCACATCGGCCCAGCAGGAGCTGTGGCTGGACTGGCAGAACTGCGGCGCGTTGCCGACCGAAGCGCGCCTCTCGCGCCTGACCGCGTGGGCGCTCGCCGCCGACCGGGCGGGCGTCGATTTCGGGCTGGCGCTGCCCGGCGTGTCGATCGCACCGGCGGCGGGTGATGTGCAACGACGCCGATGCCTGGAGGCCTTGGCGCTGTGGCGATGAGCGAATCGACGGTCCGACCGGAGGCGCCGCGAGTCGTGGCTTCCGGGTCAGCCGCGCCATCCAAAACATCGTTAGCCCGCAAGC
Source organism: Rhodoferax sp. (assembly GCA_026224975.1). Lineage (GTDB taxonomy): Bacteria > Pseudomonadota > Gammaproteobacteria > Burkholderiales > Burkholderiaceae_C > LMDS01. The sequence goes on from JAMFRW010000360.1 coordinate 16,725, forward strand.
TCGCCACCGCGCTGCGCCCGCAATGGCCCGGCTGGCGCCACCTGCCACGCGAAACGCGCGACACGCTGTTCCTGCTGGCGGTGATCGGCTGGACAGTGCTGCCGCATGTCTCGCACCTGCCGCTCTGGTGCAGCCTGCTGACCTCCGTGGTGCTGCTGTGGCGCACGCGGCTGGCGCTGGCGGGCGCGGCGTTGCCCAACCGCTGGGTACTGGTCGGCGTGCTGCTGCTCGCGGCCGCGCTCACGCTGTGGTCGCACCGCACGCTGCTCGGGCGCGAGGCCGGCGTGACCATGGCGGTGGTGCTGATGGCGCTCAAGACGCTGGAGCTGCGCGCGCGGCGCGATGCCTTCGTGGTGTTCTTCCTCGGCTTCTTCCTCATCCTCACGCACTTTCTGTATTCGCAATCGCTGGTGGTGGCGGGCGCGATGCTGGTCTCGGTCTGGGGGCTGATGACGGCGCTGGTGCTCGCGCACATGCCGGTCGGCCAGCCCAGCCTGCGGCAGGCGGCTGCCCTTTCGGCCCGCACCGCGATTCTCGGCGCGCCCATCATGGCGCTGATGTTCGTGCTGTTCCCGCGCATCGGCCCGCTCTGGGGAGTGCCACAGGATGGCCTCGGCAAGACCGGGCTTTCCGGCACCATGCACATGGGCTCGGTGGCTGAACTCGCACTCGACGACAGCGTGGCACTGCGCATCCGCTTCGAGGACAACGGCGGCGCGCCGCCGCCACCCGAGACGCTGTACTTTCGCGGACCGGTGCTCACGCGCTTCGACGGCACCGAATGGCGCCCGGCGCCGACTTCGTTGCGCGACTTCCAGCCCAGGTTGGCAGGGCCCCGCGCAACGTCGTCGCCCAGCGCGTCGTCGGCCGATGCCGGCGCTCCGCGCGTCAGCGGCCCGGCCATCCGCTACGAGATGACGCTGGAGCCGCTGAAGGTTCCGGTGCTGCCGCTCCTCGAACTCACCACCACCGCGCCGCAGATCGAAGGCCTGCGCACCGTGCAGATGGACGATCTGCAGTGGGTGACGGCGCGGCCGATCTTCGAGCGGCTGCGTTTTTCCGCCGAGGCGCACGTCAGCTTTCAGCATGGCCCGCTGGAGCGCACCGTGGCCCTGCAGACCGCGCTCGATTGGCCGACCGGCAGCAACCCGCGCACCCTCGCCTGGGCGACCGCGCTGCGCGCCGAGCCGCGTTATGCCCAGGCCAGCTCGCGCACGCTGGCGCAGGCGGTGATGCAGCACATCCGCACCGGCGGCTACACCTACACGCTCGCTCCGGGCGAATACAACGCTGCCAACAGCATCGATGCCTTCTGGCTCGACCGGCGCGAAGGCTTTTGCGAACACTTCGCCGCCGCCTTCGTGATGGTCATGCGGGCGATGGACGTGCCGGCCCGCATCGTCACCGGCTACCAGGGCGCCGAGCCGGAGCCGGTCGACGGCTTCTACCTCGTGCGCCAAAGCTCGGCGCACGCCTGGGCCGAATACTGGCAGGAGGGCATCGGCTGGATCCGCGCCGACCCGACCGCCGCCGTCGCGCCCGACCGCATCGTGCGCAGCCGCAACCTGGTGCCTGCCCCGAGCCTCGTCGCCGAGGCGTTCGGCAGCGTCAACCCCGAGCTGCTGGCGCAACTGCGCAACGGCTGGGAAGCCATCAACAACCGCTGGAACCAGTGGGTGCTCAACTACTCGCGCGGCAGCCAGATCGATGTGCTCAAACACCTCGGATTCGACACGCCGAGCTGGGAAGACCTGAGCCTCCTGTTGATCGGCGCCCTCAGCTCGCTGGCGCTGGCCGGTGCCGCCTGGGCCTGGTGGGACAGACACCGCGTCGACCCGTGGGTGCGGCAGATGGAGCGGTGGCGGGCGGCTTTGCGAAAGCTCGGGCTGGAAGCTGGGTCGCACGACGCGCCGCGGGTGCTGGCGCAGCGCGTGCGCGGTCGGTTCGGGGATGCGGGCGAGGCAACGGCTTCGCTGCTGGATGCGCTTGAGCGGCAGCGGTACGCGCCCGGTGGTGCGACACGGCCGGATGGGGGGCTGACGCGGCGGTTCGTGGCGGCTGCGCGGCGGCTGCGGCCGTTGGTGGCTCGATAGGCTGCGACGGCGAGTAACACCACAGGCTTCGACAGGCTCAGCCCGAACGGATCGGGAAGCCGAGTGCCATGAGAACCCGCTCACACCGGGGCTGCATCCCCGCTCGCACCGAGCCTAAATACCCGCTCGCACTGAGCCTGTCGAAGTGCCTGCTGCGAGTACCCTCACGGCCTCCGACACGCTCAACCGATCGCCCGCCGCCGTCCCCATCGAAGCGCTCCCCGACAGATGCAACCGACCTCATCCCCGCCCCGCAAACCAGCCTCGCTGCTCACGATCGCCATAGCAGGCGCCCTGCTCTGCCCCCTCGCCGCGCAGAGCACCACCAGCCCCAAGCACAAGCTGACGAAAAAGCACAAACCTGCCGCCGCCCAACCCGACGACGCCCCCGACCTTGTCACCTACGGTCGCCGCGAAGACGTGATGCGCTTTGCCGACGATGTCGCGCAGCGGCGCGAGTTCGATCCGCAGTGGGTTCGCTCGGCGTTGGCAAAGGCGCGCTACGTGCCGTCGGTCGCCCGCTTCATCATGCCGCCGCCGGCCGGCACGGCCAAGAACTGGGCGGCGTACCGCGCGCGCTTCGTCGAGCCGATCCGCATCCGTGCCGGCGTGGCCTTCTGGCGCGCCAACGAGAAGTGGCTGCGGCGCGCCGAAGAGGTCTACGGCGTGCCGCCGGAGATCGTGGTCGGCATCGTCGGCGTGGAGACGATCTACGGCCAGCAGATGGGCAACTTCCGCGTGATCGACGCGCTGGCCACGCTGGCGTTCGACTTCCCCGCTGGCCGCAAGGACCGCAGCGAATTCTTCCGCAGCGAGCTCGAGAACCTGCTGGTGCTGGCCCACAGCGAGGGCCTGGACCCGACCGCGCCCAAAGGCAGTTACGCCGGCGCGATGGGCATGCCGCAGTTCATGCCGTCGAGCTTCAACCGCTATGCCGTCGACATGGATGGCGACGGCCATGTCGATCTGCAAAACAGCCCAGCCGACGTGATCGGCAGCGTGGCCCACTACCTGGCCGAGTTCGGCTGGCAGCGCGGCCTGCCCACGCGCTTCGAGGTGGCCGCGCCGGTCGATGCCAGCGACCGCGCCGTGCTGCTCGGCCCCGACATCCTGCCAAGCTTCACCGTGCGCGAGTTCGCGGACCGCGGGGCGCGGCTGGGCGATGGGGTGATGGCGATGCTCGGCAGTTTGGCGGTGCCGCCGGCACTCTCGGCTCCGGCCTCTGAATCAAGGCCAGAGAGTGAACCAGCGCCGATGAAGCTCGCGCTGGTCGAGCTGCAGAACGGCGATGCGGCGCCGAGCTACGTGGCCGGCACCACGAACTTCTATGCGATCACGCGATACAACTGGTCCAGTTACTACGCGATGGCGGTGATCGATCTGGGCGAGGCCGTGGCGCGGGAGCGGGCACGCGCGCTGCGGTGAAGCCGCTGTCGTCGGCGAAGTCGTCGTTGGCGGCGGCCTGGAAGCGGTGCCAGGCGTGGGCGTCGGGCGCTGCCTGAAGGTCGTGCTGAATTTCGTCGTCCAGATCGGCAAAGCGCTGCGCCGGTGCAATTGTTTGGGCTAAGGCTTGCGACAGTGCTTGTGCAGACGCTTGCACGGTGATCTGGGTTTGTGCGCTCGCCGATGCCTTGGACCTCGCGTGGGCCGGCTCTTCCGGTGACGGTTCACCGGACCCTTCCGCAGGTGACGATTCCCGCCGCGCCTCGCGCAACACCTGCGTCGCCCAGCGCGCGATCTGCTTGGGCGCCGCGGTGAAAGCCGCCCCGTAGATCGGCGCGCCGTAGCGCAGCATCAGCAAGGCCAACCGCGCCGCTGCCGCGTGCCCGCCATCGGCCAGCTTCACGAGCATCGAATAGGCCTTGCGCCACTGTGCCGCCTCGTAGAGCGCGACCGCCGCGTGAAAGCAGCGCCCCGCCTCACTGGCATCCTCTACGCCGGACGCATCCCCATGCGCCCTGGCCGCCGAGAGCACCAGCGAGGCCGTGTGCAGGCGATTGAATTGCGGCGAACCGCCGGCGCTGGCGGTGCGGTTGAAGGACAACTGGCTGTGGTTCATCGCGGTACTCCATCGAACTCGATCGGGCCGTGGTTTTCCACGGTGTCGATGGGATGTACGGACGATGGGCGCGAAACCGGACGCAGCCCGACAAGAATCGGCGATCGGGCCACAGAAGCCCTGGACCGCCGGCTTGTCCCTCAGCGCTTCTTCATGCCGTCCAACTGGCCTTTCAGATCACGAACTTCCGCCAGCGCCCGCCGGGCGATCACCAGCGCAAGCACCGCGATGACAGCCACGACGACAAGCGCCACGATCAGCAAGTACGGAACCCGGGGCGGGCCACCGCCGAGGGTGGTTCCGTGGCCCCCCGAAGCCTGAGATGCGATGCTGGCCGCCGCTTGTGCCCACACCTCGCCAGACATCAGGGCCGACAGCATCACGAAGACACGAACGGGTGCTTCTCGGATCATCGACAGTTTCATGGCCTTCTCCCGGCTCAGTTGAAATATTGGAGTGCTGTTGCGTCGCGCGCCGCATCGGCCTCGGACGGCGTCTGCCGAACTCGCGCGCGCAACGAGGCGACGCGCTGGTACATCGGGGCGGCATCCCCCAAGCTCTTGCGCAGTATGGGCTCCGCGCGATCGACGATTTCCGCCGCCTGCTCACGACGGCCGAGCATCTCGAGCGCGAGTGCCTCGTTGAGCGCGTTCAGCTGGGTCAAGGGATGGTTCGCACCGAACGCGCCGATGTAGCGGCCTTGCGCCTGGCGGAACAGCACCAAGGCGTCTTCGTACCTCCGCTGGCCCAGTCGCACGGCGCCCAGCAGCGTCTCGTTGCTGCCCACGGTCGTGAAGCCGCGGGCCGGACCAGGCGTTTGCTGCGCTTGCTCTCCAGCGCGGGCCAGCAGGCTTTCGGCCTCCGGCCAATGAGCCTGCCGAAGCGCACGCTCGGCCAGTAGCTGCAGCGCCTGAATCTTGCGCACTGGATCGATCTCGGAGCGGGCGTCGGACGACGCGACTTCTGCGAGCCTTGGTGCAAGCGCGCGCTGACCGTCCGAATCATCGAGGACAAACAGCATCCGAAACATCATCAGTTCCGCTGCCACATGCAAGTCCGGTGACGACTTGTCCCCGGCCAAGGTTTCGACCGTCGGTAGATCGGTACGGAGTTCCGAGGGCGAGCCCATGCGCAACAGCAGCAGTGCACGGTAGTAGGCCAGGCGCTGGCACCATGAATCGTTCGCACCCGCCGCCGACACACAGCGCGCAAGTTCGGCTTGGTCGTACAGCAGCGCTTCGTGAAAGCGGCCTGCGCGGTAGAGCAGATCGACACGGCTGGCCGCTGGCTCCGCTTTGTCACGTGCACCGATGCCGGGTATCAGCGCAAGTCTGGAATCCATGTCGGCCTGCACTGCGAGTGCCGCATCGAAATCCTGCAGACCCGCTTCCACCCGAACCTGCCCGGAAAGTGCATCCAGCACCCGAACGTCGTTCGGCCCCAGCGCAGCCTCGGCCCGGCGCCGACCGCTCGCGAACAGTTCTTTCGCCCGCTGGACTTCACCCGACTGCAAGGCCAACCAGCCATCCACCACATCGAGTCTGGCGTCGGTTTCGAGATCGTCCACCGGACGCCCCGGCAATTTGCGCCCCTCGGCCACCAGCGATGCGGCGAGCGCATCGTTGCCCATGCGGAACGCGTTGTCGGCACGCGCGGCGATGGCGCGCGCGGCCTCGCGCGGATGGCGCTGCGCCAACTGGGTGCTGACCAATTGCTGGTAGCTCAGATCGGCCTTGGTGTACTCCTGCATGTCGAACTGAATACCCGCGATACCGCTCAGCAAGTCGGCCTGCAGGTCGGGCCGGCCGCTCAGGCGCCGCGTCACATCTTCGCGCCCGCGGTCCAACAGCTCCCTCGCCGTCAAATCCGCC
>JAMFRW010000361.1 GCA_026224975.1 Rhodoferax sp.
CTGGTACTACCCGGAGCCCAGCGAAGCGGCCCAGGAAATCAAGGGCCGCGTGGCGTTCTGGAAGGGCGTTCAGGTCAGCGCCTGAACGCTCGCCGCGGGCGGGCCTATTTGCCGGCCTTGAAGCTGGTGAAGATCCGGGTCTGCACGCGGCGGATGTCCTGCGGCGCAGCGTCCGGTGGGGTCATGCGCTTCTTGTCGGCATCGCTCAGGAAGATGGTCTTGTTCTCGGCCACGTCCTTCTTGACGAACTTGAGCGACGCCGCGTTCGGGTTCGCGTAGAACACCTTGTTGGTGAGCGAGGCGGCCACTTCCGGACGCAGGATGTAGTTGATCCAGAGGTGCGCGTTGTTCGGGTGCGGCGCGTCCTTCGGGATCGCCATCGTGTCGAAGAAGAGCGTGGCGCCGCCCTTCGGCACGAGCGCCTCGATCGCCACCGGCGCCTTCGGATTGGCCTCGAGCGCGCGGGCACGGGCGATGTTGATGTCGCCGGAGTAGCCCATCACCGCGCAGAGCTGGCCGCCGGCGAGGTCGTTGATGTAGCCGGACGACGAGAACCGCGTGACGTACGGGCGCACGGTCTTGAGCATCTTCGCGGCGGCGTCATAGTCGGCCGCGTTGGTGCTGTACGCGGGCTTGCCGACGTAGAGCATCGCGACCGGCAGCACTTCGGAGGCCGAATCCAGGTAGTTGATACCGCAGCCCTTGAGCTTGGCGGCGTACTTGGGGTCGAAGATCAGGCTCCAGGCGTTGTCGGGCATCGGCATGTCGCCCAGCGCCGCCTTCACCTTCGCCTTGTTGATGCCCACCGTCACATAGCCCCACAGCCAGTCGACCAGGTACTGGTTGCCGGGATCGACGTTGCCCAGTTGCTCCAGCAAGCCCTTGTCGAGGTTGCCCCAGTTGGTGAGCTTGCTGCGGTCGAGCTTTTGCAGCAGGCCGCCGGCGATCTGCGTCTTGGCGAAGTGCGAGCCGGGCACCACGATGTCGTAACCCGACTTGCCGGCGACCAGCTTGGCATGCAGGATTTCGTTCGAGTCGTAGTTGTCGTAGTTGACCTTGATGCCGGTCTCTTTCTCGAAGTTCTTGAGCGTGTCGTCGGCGATGTAGTCGGACCAGTTGTAGATGTTGAGCACCTTGGGCTCATCGGCCGCGTGGGCCGTGAGCGCCAGGCTGGCAAAGGCGCCGGCCATGGCGGCGGCGAGGGCGATTCGGGGTGAACGGGGGAAGGGCGAAGTCATCACGAGCTGACCTTTCTGAAAATGGGAAGCCGGCCTTCGACGCGAGTGAAGTCGAAAAGCCGAGCGACTGAGTTCGCAAATCCTATCGGGAAAGTGGGGTGCCTCCGCGGCATGTCGATTGCTAGGATGAAAGCTCGTCCATTCGCCTCCGAGGATCGCCCATGAAGAAGCTCGCCCTGAAGACCGTCTCGCTCCTCGCACTCGCCGCTCCTGCGCTCGTGGTGGCCCAAACGCCGTCCACGCTCGACAAGATCAAGGCCTCGGGCCAGATGACGCTGGCGTATCGCGAATCGTCGATTCCGTTTTCGTACCTCGACGACAAGGCCCAGCCCAGCGGCTTCGCTCACGAGATCTGCCTGAAGATCGTCGAAGACGTGAAGAAGGCCACCGGCCGCGCCGACCTCAAGGTCAACATGCAGGCCGTGACCTCGGCCAACCGCATCCCGCTGCTGCAGAACGGCACCATCGACATCGAATGCGGCTCGACCACCAACAACAGCGAGCGCGGCAAGCAGGTGCAGTTTGCGACCAACTACTTCTACACCGGCACGCGCTTTCTGGTGAAGGCGGGCACGCAGGTCAAGTCGATCGACGACCTGAAAGGCAAGACCGTGGTCTCGACGACAGGCACCACCAACTTCAAGATCCTGCGCGGCCTGAACGAAGAGAAGAAGCTCGGCATCGATCTGCTGGGCGCCAAGGACCATTCCGAATCGGCCCTGATGGTGGAGAGCGGCCGCGCCGTTGCCTTCGGCATGGACGACATCCTGCTCTACGGCCTGCGCGCCAGCGCGCAAAACCCGGCTTCGCTCGCCGTTGTGGGCGACCCGATCCAGGTCGAGCCCTACGCCATCATGCTGCGCCTCGACGACCCGTCGTTCAAGAAACTCGTCGATGGCACGCTCGCCAACCTGATGAAGAGCGGCGACTTCACCAAGCTCTACACCAAGTGGTTCCAGTCGCCCATTCCGCCCAAGGGCATCAACCTCAACGCCCCGATGAGCCAGGAGCTGATCGACAACATGAAGGCGCTGAGCGACAAGCCGGCGACTTGATCGATCTGCCGTTCGCATTGAGCCTGTACCCCGGTTCGATCCAAGCCTATGTTCCCGCTCGCACTGAGCCTGTCGAAGTGCCTGTAGCGAGTGCCAGACCGGGCTCCCTTCGACAAGCTCAGGGCGGTCGGAAATACAGGCTCAGCCCGAGCGGAAAGGAAGCAGCATGCTGCCGAAGACGCGGAAGAAAGTCGAAACAGATGAAGCCCAAGAAGCAGCCGCCATCACCTCTGAAACCGAGCGTTGACCAGGTCGAACCGGCACCTGTGGCAACGCGAATCGCCCGAATCAAGTCGCTCGCGGAAAAAGTCCGTGTCACGGACGAGCCTCTATGGACCGGCCGTGACGGCATCTATTGCCGAACCAGCTCGCCATGACGTATGGCGTCCCTCACCGCCCCCCCGGTCGATGCTTCCCGAACTTCTGCAACGCACTGCCGGTGATGTCGATCAGCATCTGCGCGCAGACCAGTTGAGCCCTGGCCGGGTTGTTGCCGGCGCGCACATCGAGCAGCGTCTTTTGCAGTGACTCGAAACGGCTGGTGATGCTGGCCAGCTCGCGCGGTGACGGCCAGCGGACCAGCAGCAGGTCGACGCTTAAGCGGCTTTCGTCAGGGAGTTGCCGAGCGTCGGCGAGGCGCTGCGGGCCGGTGCCCGCGCCGAGCACATCGGCGAAGAGGCAACGCGCGATGGAGAGTTCCAGGGTGTTGGTGTAGTCCCAGAAGGTGCGCACGCCGGAGCGGTTGTGCAGTTCGCCGAGCAACGAATCGGCGGCGGCGAGCCAGTCTTCGCCTTGCCAGTCGCCGAAGGGTTTGCTCGGCGCGCCGGCGTCCTCGTCGGCGGCGCGATGCCAGGGCAGGGCGGCGAGCGTGGCGGTGGTTTCGACCGACGCGATGGCGATGAGCGCATCGAGCGACGGTGCCCATTCGTCCTGGCTCAGCGTGGCGAGCGCGCTCGACAGCAGGAAGTTCGAGAGCGCAAAGACCTTGCGGTCGGCGAAGTCGCCGAGCACGCGCTTGGCCGCAAAGCCGCTGGCGAACTTGAGGGCGGCTTGGCCGAGCAGGTCGCCGGCGGCGGCCGGGTCGGCGGTGTGGAAGGCTTCGCGCAGGTTGATGCTGCCTTCCAGGCATTCGCGCTCGGAGTGCGCAGTGCCGGTGAGCTGAAGCGCCACCGCAGGCGCGCTGCGCGAGTCACCGCGAGTCGCTGCGCGGCCCGAGCCAGCCGGCACCTTGTCGCGCCCCTGGTTGAGCCAGCGGATCATCGTCAGCGCCTTCTCGTACTCGCCTTCACGCGCAAGCGCGTTGACCAGCAACTCGATCTGCCGGAGCTGCATCTTCGAGCCGGCTTCGTGCGCGGCCAGGCACCACCATTCGACGGCCTGGCGGTTGTCGCCGAGTTCGCGATACGCCTCGCCCAGGCTGGCGCGCACGCTGCTGCTGCGCAGCCAGCCGCTGCGGGCCGGGTCGGCGCGCAGTTGGGCGACGAGCTGGTCGAGTTGCTGGAGCAGCGCTGCGGCGGGTTTGTCGCCGGCCACGGCCACCACCTGGTTGATCAACGACGCGACCTCGCGGTGGCTCATGGCCTGGGCCGCGCTCACGAGTTTGCTGCTGCCTTCGAAGGGGTTGTTGCGCGTCTCGCGGCCTTCGAGCGTCCAGTCGGGGTCGCCGTAGCACTGGTAGGCGCCCCAGGTGTTGTTGCTGCGGCCGTGGGCCTCGTAGACGGCGTTGCGCGCGTCTTTGACCGACTCGCCAAAGGGCTTGCCGGAGAGCATGGCCTGATAGAACGATTCCGAGAACAGCTTGGCCGCCGCATCGTCCACCTGCCAGCCGGCAGCCACCACGGCTTTCGCACCCATCTTGATGAATTGCAGCGCGAGGCTCGCGGCGAGCACCGGGAAGCGCCGCGCGGTCGGCAGATCGGCATTGCCGTCACGCCCCGAATAGCAGCAGTTGATGAAGACCAGATCGGGCACCGAGCTCATCTGTTCCACGTCGCCCGCGGTCAGCAGCTGCTGGCCGCTGAGCACCATGCCGGTCTTCTTTTGCGGCACCTTGATGGCGCCGATGTTCACATCGCGCAGCCACCAGTCGACCACGCCGTGGCCGCCCAGGTGCAGGATGCGGTAGGGCCGCGCCAGCAGTTCGAGGCGGATGTTGTCGAAGCGGTGCTGTGGGCCGATCAACGAGGTGACGCGCCAGTCGCGCTGGTCGGCGCGCAGCATCTCGGCCACGCGCGCGGCTTCGCCTTCGGCGCCGGGCAGGTCGTCGAACTTCAAGTCACGGCCCTGGTCGTTGCGCCAGCCTTCGGTGCTGGGGTTGCCGACGACGAGCACGTTGGGCTCGCGGCTGGCCTGCGGCAGGCGGCGGAAGTCTTCCGCATAGCGCTGCCGGATCAGCCCGGCCTGAATGGCGAGCGGCTTGATCTCGTCGGCGCCGGTGTCTTCCAGCGGCTGCGGTGGCGCGATAAGTTCCCACGGATACATCGAGGTCTGGTCGTCGAGCACGAGCAGTGTGTTGTCGAAACTCGCCACGCGCGATTTCAGGTCGTTGGGCAGCAGCAACTCGAAGAGGATGCGCGACATCGCCGGGTCGTCGGCGCGGCTCTGCGGCCCGCCATCGGAGACCGCGTCCATGAAGCTGCTCATGCTGGCAATGTCGCTGTGCACACGCGTCGATTCCACCCGCGCCGTCTCGGCGATCAGCGCGTAGTTGAGTCCCCCGAACTCGTTGCTGGTGACGCACAGGCTCTGCCACCAATCGCGGTCGGTCTGGCTCTGGTAGCCGGTGAGGCCGCCGTCGCGTTCTTCGAGCAGGCCGCGCTTCCAGACGAAGCGCGAGCGCCACTCCTCACGCCGCAGCAGCTCCTGCAGGCCGTAAGACGCATCGAGCGCCTTGTGCTCCCACATCTCGATGATTTCCAGTTCGGCGATGGCGATCGGCACCTGCACCGCTGGCGGCCCGGCGAGCAGGCGCGCGGCATGCCACACGCCTTGCATCACGCCGGCCAGGCTCTGGCGCAGCGTCATCGCCTGCGCATGCGTGCCGACGAGCAGGGTCGAAAGACGCAGCGGCTCGTTCGGGTCGGAGAAGGCATCGCGGTTGCGGTGTTCGAAGGCATAACGCAGCACCGCGCGCGTGACGGTTTCGGCCAGCGACGCCGGGCTCAACTGGTCGACGTTGCCGAGCCCGACGATGATCGCGCCCGGGTAGGCCGGCCGCTCGGCCGAATGCGGATTGGGCCGCACGTAGACGTTGGTTTTTTGCGCGCCGGGGTAGAGGTTCAGCTCCATCAGCTCCTGCAACTGGCCGCCGAGTTTTTCGTCGACCCGGCGCTCGGCCGAGACGAGCTTGTCGTTCATGTAGTGGCCGACGATCAGCGGGTAACGCGCGTAGTCGAGGCTGCCGTGCACGATGCGCACTTCGATCGGCTCGATGCGGATCACCTCGCCGGGCGGCGGCGCGTTCATGCCGAGCACATAGGCGGCGAGCTGGCCTTCGTCGGGCAGGCTGGGCAACTGCGGCAGCGGCCCGCGCTGGGCGACGTTGCCACTGCGCGCCACCGGCTTTTGCTGCGAGAGCCGCGCGGTGCTGCCGTTGGCCAGCAGCTCGAAGTAGGCCTCGAAGGCCGAGGTGTCGTCGGCCAGCCAGCCGTGGCCGGTGCGCGTGTACCAGGTGCGCTCTGGCCGCAGCGTCGAATCCCACGAGACGGTGCCGTCGCCCGTCCACTCGCGCCGAAAGCCGATGCCGCTCGACGCGACCAGGCCCGAGCCGCTGCCCGCCGCGGCGGCGTTGGCCGACCATTGCGTGCCCGGCGCGGCCAGGCCCACATCGGTGAGGCCGAGGCCAGCCACGTAAAGCACCTGCGGGTCGTTGCGCAGTTCCTCCCAATGCTTGTCGAGCTGCTCGCGGAAGTCGCCTGCCTGCCGCAGCAGCACCGCAGCCGGCGGTTGAGCCACGCCCATGGTGGCCCAGGCGCCGGGTTCGAAGAGGCGGCCGTAGGCCGGGTCGCGCGCCTGCGGCAGCATTTGCATCAGGCCTTCGAAGCCGGCCGACCAGCGCGCCACATCGGCCGCCGACACGTCTTGCGCCAGCACGCCGAGCGAGTTGCAGAGCGTGTCTTGTTGCAGCACCGCGCGCACCGGTGCGTAGGAGCCGGCGTTGGGCGTGCCGAGCATCAGCAGGCGGCTGCCGCGGGCCTTGAGCGAGGCCCAGAGCGCGCGGCCGGAGGGTTGCGTGGTTGATGCCGCAGGCGCGTCGCCGAAGAACAGATGCCGCGCCACCAGCCCGCCCATCGAATGCGCGACCACGTGCACCGGCGCCTGCCGTGGCGCAGCGATGGCGTCGATCTGCAGCAGCAGCTCGTGCAGCGCGGCGGCGGCATCGCCGATGCCGAGCCGCCAGTCGTAGGGCATCGCGATCACATGGAAGTCGCGCCGCGCGCGCTTGAGCAGGCGCTCGTACGACATCGGCACCAGGCCGCTCGCGATCAGGTCTTGCCGACGCTCGCCGCCGATGGCCTTGATCTCGCCGCTGCGCACCGCGCCGGGGTCGAGCCAGATGCGTTCGCCGGCCGCGTTGCCCACCTGCCGTTCGGAGAGCTCGCTGCCCATGATGCCGGGCAGCATGACGACGATGGCGCGGCGTGTGGCGGGCGCCTTGCGCAGTGCTTCGAGCGCATCGGCCGGTGGCGTGCGGCTCCATTGGCCGTCGCTGAAGATCTGCAGGAAGCCACGCGTGCGGGCTTCGTCTTCGGCGATGGGCGAGAAGCCGTCGTCGCGCAGCGCGAGCGCGGCGAAGAGGGCCTGGCGCGAGTCGGCCTCGCCGAAGTACGAGAAGTGCGTGACCTGCGCTCCATCCACCCGCAGGCTGAGCGCGGGCGCGGTGCTGGCGCGCGGCCAGCCGCCGAACATCGAGCGCGTGTGCACGACGAAATCATGGTCGTGCAGGCCGAAGAACACATCGCCCAGCAGCGTGACGATGCCGCCCCAGCCCTTGCCTTCGGAATCGCCCGCGATGACCCTCAGCCGGTCACGCGCGCGGTATTTGTCGAACACCGCGTTGTTGGGCGCGGCTTGTTTGACATCCGGATCGGCGGGATCGACGAGCGAGGCGTTGAGCGCTCGCGTGAGTTCCGAGCCCGGCACCATCGCCTGTAAGCCGGGCAGCGAGCGCGCATCGGCGCGTGCCGCAACGAGTGCTTTCACCAGACCCTGAAAGCGCTGGTAGACCGGCGAGGCATCACCGCCGAAGGCCAGGCCGATCGAACGCAGCATCAGCGAGAGGAAGAGATCGGTGCGGCGATCGGCCAGCAGCGTGCCGCGGGCCGGGCAGGCCACGCGCACGAAGGTACGCACGCTCACCCGCCGCTGCGCGAGCGCGGCCAGGCCATCGAACATCGGCTGGATGAGTGCGGCGTCGGGCAGGTGGTTGCCGTCTTTGGTGAGCGGAAACACCTGCGTGAAGTTGCGCCGGGCGCGCGCGAACGCGGCGGACTCGACGGTGGTGAGCGCGAGCAGCTCGCCGATCATGCCGCCGCGCGAATGCGAGACCAGATCGATCGCCGTGCCATCGGGCAGCGCGTTTAGATGCGCCAGCAGGCCGATGACATTGGCGATGGGGCTCACCGTGAGCGAGCGGTGCTCCCACGCGAGCACGCGGCCGTAGTGCCCGCAGGCGGCGAGGAAATCGGGCGCCACTTCCTGGTTGCCAGGCTTGTGCCGCCACAGTTTGCCGAAGCTGCCGTGGGTGCTGGAAGCGGTGCCGTGGAGGAAGAGGAGGACGGGGGTGATGGGGCGGTTGGGGGTGAGTGTGGTGGCCGCTTTTGCAACGCCGTCGTTGGTCATGCGCCAGCCTGCGGCCGACCATTCGAGCAGTCCGCCGGCCTGGCCCTGCGCGCCCTTTTGCAACTGCGCCGATTCGAACGCGGCGCAGATCTTCACAGCCAACGGCGCGGCGAGCCGGGCGTTGGTGGCGCCACCGCCGAAGACGCGGCTCAGGGCATCGTCGACCTTGGCCGCAGCGCGGTAGAGATCGTCCAGCATGGTGCTGCCGTCGCGTTCATCGAGGCGGAGCAGGTCGTAGTGGTCGATGTCGCCGCCGCTGCCGCCGTGGCCGTTTCCACCCGCGCGAGAGGCTTGCGCGTCGGCAATGCCGCCGGCTGACGCGAGCTGGAACGGCAACTGCACGCGCGCATCTGCTGCGCCGGCGCCTCCCCCGCTGCGGCTCACGCTGCTCGCGCCCTGGCGCTGCGCGAAGTCGCCGGGCTCGGTGTAGACGATCGATCCATCGGCGAAGTGCACGGCCAGCACGTGCGCTTCGGCGAAGGTTTGCGCGTCGAAACCGGCGGACGCGGCGTCGGTGGGCGTGGATGAGGTGGCGCCATCGCGCGCTGCGGCGCCGCTGCGGCTGGCCGTGCGTGGCGACGAGAGCTGCGCGGTCTTTTGCAATTGCGCGCGGCACCAGAGGTCGAAGGCCGAATCGGCGGTGCAAGGGTCGGCGAGCAGCGGGTTGTCGTTGTCGGTGGTCATGTCGTCGCCTTGTCTCTTGCTGTTGTGCTGGTGGGCGTCTTCGCGCGCGGGTGGTGAGATGTACGGTGGCGCGCCGGGGGCGTCAATCCCATCCTCCACTCTCCTGGCGGCGCGGTGCTTCGTGCGTCCTGCGTCCGGATGACTGAATAAACTCGTTCGCATGAACCCGACGGCCACGCTCGCCACCGCGCACCGCCGCCGCCTGCGCGAGGTCTGGCGCTCGGCCGGCTGGCCGTGCCAGGACCTGATCGAGATCGACCTGCTCGCCGCCGGCCTGCTCGAGCGCGTGCGCAGCCCGCAAGGCCACGAGACCCTGCGCGTGACCGATGCCGGCGTGCTGCTGCTCGCCGAAACCCTGCAGCGCAACCGCGCCCGGCGCGATGCGCACGAATTGCTGGTGGAGCGCGTGGCCCGCGAGATGGCGCGTGCCGGCCGCATCGCGTGGCGCGGCCTGAGCCTGCGCGCCAAGGTCGGCGAGGCCTGGGCGATGGCGATGCCGGATGTCTTCTCGATCCGCCACACGACGGTCGAGGCCTATCTCCACCCAGTGGTGCACGAGATCAAGGTGCATCGATCCGACCTGCTCTCCGACCTGCGCAGCGCCGCCAAGCGCGCCGCCTACCTGCAACTCAGCAGCGAGTGCTGGTACGTGATCCGCGAAGGCATCGCTGCCCCCGAAGAGATCCCGCCCGAATGCGGCGTGCTGGTCGCGAGCGAAGGTGCGCTGGACGTGGCGCGGCCCGCTCCGAAACGCGCGATGGCGATGCCGTTCGGCCTGTGGATGGCACTGGCCCGCGCGACGCCTATCGTCGGCGAGATGGGGGCGGATCAGATGATGTTGGGTGATCGGCCCGAGGATGACGCGGCGGGGTCTACGTCACCGTGAGCGGGGCAATCGGTCTCGCATCGCGTCTTCCAGTTGCTTGACCGTTGGCAGCTTTCCCCGCTGTCGCCGAGGCGCGCACAGAAGGTGCTCGACTGGGTGACACTCGTCCGCTTCTCGTCCGCTCTCGCGCCCCGCGCCGACCCAGATGCCTCCTGCCGCCAGCAGCACCTCGCTCGTTCCTTCGACTCTGCAAGCCTCCCCCGACCGCATGCGCCATGCGCTCTGGGCGGCGCTGGTGCTGATCCTTGTCTGGGGCGCCAACTTCAGCGTGCAGAAGGCAGTGTTCACCGCCGTCTCACCGGGCGGATTTTTGTTCGTGCGTTACCTCGTGATGCCGCTGGCCGCAGCGCTGTTGCTGTGCTCTCGCTACGGGCTGCGGTGGCCGAAAGTGTCGCGTGCGGACCTGATCGCGTTGCTCAAGCTCGGCATCGCCGGGCACCTGCTGCATGTGGGGCTGGTGACCTTCGGCATTCATTGGTCGACTGCCTTTTCCAGCTCGCTGATCCTCGCGCTCGGGCCGGTGTTCACGCTGCTGATCCTGCGCTGGCACGGGCTGGAGACGCTGACGCGCGGGCAGGTGGCAGGCGTGGCGGTGGCCTGCGCCGGGGTGCTGGTGTTTCTCTCGGACAAGCTGTTGGGCGGCCATTGGCAGGCGGGCGGCGGGGACTTGACGCTGCTGGTCGCGGCCTCGCTTTTCTCGTACTACACCGTCGCCGCCAAGCCGCTGATCGAGCGCCATGGTGGCGTGGTGGTGATGACTTACGCGACGCTGCTGGGCAGTGCGCCGGTGGTACTGCTCAACATGCCGGCCGGGATGCAAGTCAACTGGGCCGAGGTGTCCTTGGCCATTTGGGCCGGGTTGTTTTATGCGGTGCTCATCTCGGCCTTTCTCGGCTGGATGGTATGGGGCTGGGTCAATGCGGTGCGCGGCGTGGCCCGCAGCGCGCCGCTGATGTACCTGATGCCGCCGGTGGCCGGTGCCATCGCGTGGCTGGTCACCGGCGAGCGCTACACCGCCGCCAAGCTGGCCGGAGCAGCCCTGACGCTGGTGGGTGTGGCGCTGGCGCAGTACGCTTCGGCCTCGCCGCGAGACCCGGTGCGCGAGGCGCCGGCGCCTGTCGATTGACAGCGCGATGGGGTGGCGACAAGGAGTGGTGATGACGATGGCGCGACAAAGATCGATGCGGAGAGGACCGAACGGGACGAACGACGTGGCGGGCCGTACCGGGCTGGCGGCCATCGCATGCGCCATCGTGTTGCTGGCCGGCTGCTCCAAGCCCGCCGATCCTGCAATGCCCACATCGACGACGGCAAGCACGGCACCGAAGGCCGTTGCCGCCGCGCCGGCTGCGTCTGCCACGTCCGCCTCGCTCACAATGAGCGACCACGCCGATCAAGACGCCCACGGCATCGCCTGGCGCCAAGCCGCCAGCGATGCCGATGTGGACGCCGCCTTCGCGCAAGCCCGCACCGAGGGCAAGCCGCTGTTTCTCTACTGGGGCGCCAAGTGGTGCCCGCCGTGCAACCAGGTGAAGGCGACGCTCTTCAACCGCCAGGATTTCATCGAACGCTCACGCGCCTTCGTGCCGGTGTATGTGGATGGCGACAGCCCCGGCGCGCAAAAACTCGGGGCGCGGTTCAAGGTGAGCGGCTATCCGACGATGCTGCTCTTCAATCCGCAAGGCGCCGAGACGACACGGTTGCCAGGAGAATTGGAAGCCGAGCGCTACACGCAGGTGCTCACGCTGGGCATGAATGCGCAGCGGCCGGTGAAGGAGGTGCTGGCGCAGGCGCTGTATGGTGCTTCGACAAAGGCCGCGTCAGCCAATGCCTTGTCCGCCAATGCATTGACTGCCAACGATTGGAAGCTGCTCGCATTCTACTCGTGGGACACCGACGAAGCCCAGCTCGTGCCCCAAGCCGGCACGCCCGCACTGCTGAAAAAGCTCGCCGATGCGGTTCCGCGCGACCCGCCCGAAACCGCCACGCGCCTGCGCCTGAAAGCGCTCGCCGCAGTCGACGACAAGGCGCCACCACAGCCCGATGCGGCAGCGCAGTCGATGCTGACCGCCGTGCTCGCCGACCCCGCCGCCTCGCGCGCGCAGCTCGACATGCTGACCAACTACGCGCCCGACATCACCCGCGCGCTCAGCGCCCAGGGCACACCGCAGCGGGCCGAGCTGCTGGCGGCTTTCGAGTCGGCGCTGAAGCGTTTCGAGGCGGATGCCAGCCTCTCGCGCGCCGACCGCATCACCGCGCTCATCGCCCGCGTCGACCTCGCCAGGATCGACGTGCCGAAGGACAGCAACACCGTGCCACCGCTGCCGCCCACGCTGCTGGCCGATGTGCGCGAACACGCCGCCCGCGACGACCGCGAGATCACCAACGGCTACGAGCGGCAGGCGGTGATCACCTCGGCTGCCTACTTGCTGCGCGAGGCCGGCCTGGCCGACGAATCCGATACGCTGCTGAAGGCCAACCTCGCCAGGAGCCACTCGCCCTACTACCTGATGAGCCAGCTCGCCACCAATGCCAAGAAGCGCGGTGACACGGCTGCGGCGCTGCGCTGGTCGCAAGAAGCCTTCGACAAGAGCGAAGGCCCCGCCACGCGGCTGCAATGGGGCGCCAGCTACGTGAGCACGCTGCTCGAACTGGTGCCGAAGGACGAAGCGCGCATCGAGCAAGCCACCCGCCAGTTGATCGCCGAAGCCGCAGCGCAGCCCGATGCCTTCTACGAACGCAGCGGACGCTCGCTGTCACGCACGATGAAGAAGCTGCAAGCCTGGAACCAGGGCGGCGCGCATTCGACGGTGATGGCGCGGCTGCAGGCGCAACTCGGCGGGGTGTGCCAGGCGATCGCGGCGGGCGATCCGCAGAAGGCGAGCTGCGAGGCGCTGGGCACGCCCGGCAAGGCGAAGGCTGTGTGAACCGGGCGCTGCCCTACTTCCGCGCCCCCAGCGTCAACTCATACCGCGCCCCGCGGTCGATGTCGGTGAACTTCAACGCGGCACCGGCCCATTCGTAGTCGGCGGTGAAGTCGTCGATCTGCACCGCGCCGTGCATCAGTACCACGCCGACCTGGCTGCTGAAGAGTTGCAGGTGGTAGACGATGTCGTCGATCTGCACGCGCGCC
>JAMFRW010000362.1 GCA_026224975.1 Rhodoferax sp.
CGACGGCTCGCGCGCCGGAGGTCGGCAGGCGTTGCACTTCATGCAGCAAAGCAGGCATCGCGCTCATGCCTCGAAGCGGTACAGTCGGGCCGGGTTGTCGGCCAGGATGCGGTCGCGCCGGGCCGCATCGGGCACCCATTCGGCCAGCAGGTTCAGCAGGCTGCCGGTGTCGAGATTGCCGTCGGGAATGTGCGGCCAATCGCTGCCCCAGACGGTGCGCTCGGGCAGCGCTTCGACGATGGCGCGGGCATAGGGCAACAGGCGGCCGTACTGCCTGTCCTTGGCGATCCGGTACGGCCCGGAGAGCTTCATCCAGCCACGGCCAGCCGCCACGGCGGCGATCAGGCGGTCGAAATCAGTTCGTGTGAGGCCGTCGCTTTCGAGCATGTAGCCCATGTGATCGATGCAGAAGTCGACCTCGATCTCGCCCAACATCGGGATCAGTTCGCGCACGATGCGGCCGGGCGTGTAGAACTGGAGGTGCCAGCCGAGCGGCCGCACGCGTGCGGCGTTGCGCTTGACGAAGGCGGCGATGTCGGCGGTGGGCCAGGCGGCGCGCAGAAACAGGTCAAGGCGCAGCGCCCGCACGCCCCGCGCGTGCAGCGCAGCCAGGCCCTCGGCATCGAGCTCATCCTCGACCATCGCCACGCCGCGCGCGCGATCGGTGCCGAAGTGGTCCAGCCCGTCGAGCATGCAGCGGTTGTCGGTGCCGTAGTAGCTGGGCTGCACGATGGCGAAACGGGTCAGGCCCATCGCGCGCGTCATCGCGTCCAGCAGTGCTGGCCCGCCGTCAGGCAAGGTGTAGTGGGGTTGGCTGACACGCGGGTAGCGCGCTTCGGGGCCGAAGACATGCACATGGGTGTCGCAGGCCCGCGCAGGCATCGCGAAGGCAGGCTTCGTCAGGCCCGCTGCGTCGCGCATCGGGGTCGAGGTGATGATGTGATCGGCCATCGCTTGAGTTGCTACGTGAGTGTAAAAGTGGGGTCGGTTCGGGGTCGTGCAGGCAAGTCCGTCACCGCAAGACCAGCACGCACGGCGGCGGCGGCGGCGGCGGCGGAACGGACGATATGTCAAGCCTTCGAAGCACGTGGGTTCTCCATCGCAAACGCGGCCAGTGTCTGCGCATGACGATCACGCACTGCGGCGAGCAGCAGGTCGGAATCAATGCCCGTCATCAGCCACGGTGCCGCGCCCAGGCGCATCAGCTCGGCTGAATAAGCCGCATCGGCGATGCCGCCGATGGCGAGCGGTTTGCCCGCACGCTTGCAGGCCGCCAGGGCCTGCTCGTGGGCCGCCCGCACCCGCGGGTGGCGGAACTCGCCGGGCACGCCGAGTTCGGCACTGAGGTCATTGGTGCCGATGGCGATCATGTCGACGCCGGGCACTGCGGCGATGGCCTCGATGTTGGCGATGCCGGCCGGGCTCTCCACCAAGATCTGAAGGAGCGTCGCCGCATTGATCTGGTCGTACAGAGATGGCGCCGAGACCTTGCCATAGCCCACCTGGGGCAGCGTCGCGATTGCCGAGCGATGCCCGAGTGGCGGGAAGCGGCAAGCCGCAGCCACCTCGGCCGCTTGCGCCGCCGTCTCGACGCGCGGCACGATGATGCCCAGCGCACCCGCATCGAGCAGGCGCCCGATCACGCCGATCTCGCGCTCGGGCACACGCACTATCGGCAACAGGCCGATGTCAAGCGCGGTGGCGCAGATCTGCCCCGCCACATCGACCGGCATCGCACTGTGCTCAAGATCGATCCAGATCCCGTCGTGGCCACTGGCTTTAGCCAGGCGTGCAATCTCCGGCGTGCGCGCATGGCGCACGCCCAGCACG
>JAMFRW010000363.1 GCA_026224975.1 Rhodoferax sp.
AACGCGCAGGCCTACGCGCGCCTGTGCCGCGATCTCAAGGCCGGCCGCTTCCAGCCCGGCGAAAAGCTCAAGCTGCGCAATCTCGCGGCCGAGATGGGCATCAGCCCGACCCCCGTGCGCGAGGCGCTGGCGCGGCTCATCTCCGAGCAGGCGCTTGAGCAGGTCGGCCATCATTCGGTGCGTGTGCCGCTGATGACCGAAGAGCGCTTTTGCGAGGTGCGCGATCTTCGTTTGATGCTGGAGGGCGAAGCCGCCGCCCGCGCCGCGCTGCGCAGCACGGCGGCCGATGTGCTCAGGCTGGAGGCCATGCACACCCGGATGGCCGATGCTCGCGAGCGTGGCGATGCGCCGGCCGCGCGTCTGCACGCCGAGCTGTTCCACATGGCCGTCTACGAACTCGCCGCCATGCCGGTGCTCACGCGCATGGCCGAAAGTCTGTGGCTGCAATGCGGCCCGCTGATGAACGCGCTCGAAACCCACGCCCTCGGCAAGCCGCGCAAGCAGCATCCGCACCATGTGGTGCTGCGCGGCTTGCGCCGGAATGATTCGGCGCTCGCACGCAGCGGGATCGAGGAGGAGGTGCACCGCACGGCGGGGCCGATCCTGGCGTATCTGCGGGAGCGGGCCGAAGCGGCTGCGGCGGAGGCGCGGGGTGTGCGCGAGCGTGCGGGCAAGGTGATCGCCTGACACAACCCGCTCGCACTGAGCCTGTCGAAGTGCCTGCAGCGAGGACCACCGCAGGCTTCGACAGGCTCAGCCCGAACGGGGAGTGAGACGACCATGCACCACCAGCATGCCCCTCCATGACGAACATTCATCGAGACAGACACAAGGTGCATCTCCTTTCGTAGCATGATCGCGGCCGGGAGGCCAGGGCCGGTACAGGCTCGCCCCACGCGCTTTGCCAGACGGACACAGGAGACAACGCCCGATGACGTCTTATCGCCACGGCTGCCGGCCTTTGCACGAATACCTGCGGCTGCACGCCCGCGCCACGCCCACCAGGACGGCCATCGTCTGGTACGGCCGGCGCATCAGTTATGCCGAACTCGATGACCTGAGCGACCGCTTCGCCCGCTGCCTGCAGGACCGCGGCATCGGCCAGGGTGATGTGGTGGTGCTCTTCATGCAGAACTGCCCGCAGTTCCTCGTCGCCCACTACGGCGCGCAAAAGCTCGGCGCGATCGTCAGCCCCTGCAACCCGCATTCGAAAGCCTACGAACTCGGCCACCAGGTGGGCGAGCTCGATGCCAGTGCCATCGTGGCGGGCGATGAGCTGCTCGATGTCGTGGCATTGTCGGGCGCGCTCGGCCGCATCCAGCATGTGTTCGCCGTCGACTATGGCGCCTGGCTGCCTGCGGTGCTGGCGATGGACGTGCCGAACGAGGTGCGCCTGCCCGGTGATCGCGCGCCGCACCGTCCGGCCTTCGCCACCGACTTCGGCGCCGCGCTGGCCGCTGCCGAGACCTTCGACGACCGCCCGGTGATCGACATCGACGACGTCTCGCTGATGGCCTACACCTCCGGCACCACGGGCCTGCCCAAGGCCGCGATGCTGGGCTATGAATGCGCGCTCTTCAAGACGGCCGCCACGGCCGATGCCTTCGGCCTGCACGCCGACGACGTGATGTTGGCAGACGTGCCGCTGCACCACATCTCCGGCATGATGACCGGCTTGGCAGTGCCCATCTACACCGGGGCCACCGTGGTGCTGCTGAACCGCTTCGACCCCGTGGCGGTGCTGCAAGCGATCGAAGCCTGCAAGGTGAGCTGGTGGTACAGCATGGCGCCGTCGTTCCCCTCGGTGATGGGGCTGGAAGGCGCGGCGCAGTTCGATGTGTCGACCCTGCGCATGGCGGTGGGCACCAGTTTCGGCGTGCAGCTCACGCAAGCGCTGGCGCACCGCTGGAGCGAATTCACCGGCGGCTGCGGCGTCTACGAAGCCGGCTACGGCCTGAGCGAAACACACACTTGCGACGCGATGATGCCGATCGACGCGATCCGCTGGGGCACCAACGGCAAGCCGATAGAGGGTGTCGAAGTCCGCATCGCCGATCCCGAAACCGGCGCCACGTTGAAGGCAGGCGAGCGCGGCGAAATTCTGCTGCGCAGCCCCATCCGCTTCAAGGGCTACTGGCGCCGGCCCGAAGCCACCGCGCAGGCTTTGCGCGATGGCTGGCTGCGCACCGGCGACATCGGCCTGCTCGATGACGAGGGCTACGTCACCTTCATCGGCCGCAGCAAGGAGATGATCAAGGTCTGGAGCTACAGCGTCTTTCCGGAAGAGGTCGAGGCGATCCTGGCGACGCATCCCGATGTGCGGCAAGCGGCCGTGGTTGGCTGCCCCGATGCCGACCGCGGCGCAGCGCTCGAAGCCTATGTGGTGCTCACCGACGTCGCAGCGCGCGTACACCACGGCGGCGGCGCCTGCGCCAAGAGCGGCAAGGGCACGGGCCATGG
>JAMFRW010000364.1 GCA_026224975.1 Rhodoferax sp.
AGCGCATCCAGCAGGCGATCCGCCATGTGCTCGACAACGCGTTGCGCTTTGCACCGGACGGAAGCTGCATCGAGATCGACTGCGTCGAGCACGCCGTTGAGGGCGTGGAGATCGCCGTGCGCGACCACGGGCCGGGCATTCCGCCCGACGAACTCGAAAGCATCTTCGAAGCCTTCGCGCAATCGAGCCGCACGCGCGATGGCTCAGGCGGCACGGGTCTCGGCCTCACCATCGCCCGCAGGATCGTGGGCGCACACGGCGGACAGATCGTGGCGGCCAACGTACCGGGTGGCGGCGCGCTGGTGTCGATCCGCTTGCCGGCCTGCTCGCCCAGCTCCAATTTCTCGGCCGACACCGATGAACGCACCCACCTCCCGACCGATGAGGCTTGTTCATGAGCCATACCCACGAGAAAGCACTCAGCATGGATCAACTTGTCGAGATGCTGGAGCGCCGGCTGCTGCTGGAACGCGCCGAGCGCAAGAAGCTGCAGGCGCGGCTCGCCCTTCGTGAGACGCCCAGCGGAGAAGGCCGCGTCGGAAGCGACGACCCGGGTGAACTTGCCGGGCGGCTCGAAGAGCTGATCGAACAACGCACCCATGCGCTCAGCCATGCGCGTGACGAGGCGGTGGCGGCCAGCCAGGCCAAGAGCAGCTTCCTGGCCAACATGAGCCACGAGATCCGCACGCCGCTCACCTCGATCATCGGCTTTGCCGAGCTGCTGCTCGATCCGCAGGTCACGGCCGATGCCAAGGCCGACGCGGCCAAGACCATCATCCGCAACGGCCGCCATCTGCTCGAAGTCATCAACGACATCCTCGACCTCTCGAAGATCGAGACGCGACAGGTCGAGATCGAGCGCATCGAGGTCGGGTTGCCGGCGCTGCTGGGCGACATCGAGGCGTTGGCCGCCGGCCGCGCGCAGGAGAAATCGCTGCTCTTCACCATTGCCCATCACCTGCCGCTGCCGCCGGTGCTGTTGACCGATCCGGTGCGGCTCAAGCAGATCCTGCTCAACTTCTGCAGCAACGCCATCAAGTTCAGTTCGAAGGGTGAGGTGCGCATCGACGTGCGGCACGACGCGGCCAGCCAGCGGCTGACGTTCGAGGTCGTCGATGCCGGCATCGGCATGAGCGCGCGGCAGATCGAGCGGCTCTTCGAACCCTTCGTGCAAGCCGATGTCTCCACAACGCGGCGGTACGGCGGCACCGGCCTGGGCCTCTACATCTCGCGCCAGCTCGCCGACCTGCTGGGTGGCGAGATCCGCGTCTCGAGCCAGCCCGGCAGGGGCAGCCGCTTCAGCCTGAGCCTGCCGGTCGGCCGGCCGATCCGCGCGATGGAGATGCTGACCGACAGCCGCGACTTCGAGGCCTTTCACCGGCCCGACTTCGTCATCACCGAGATCGAGGTGCCCGAACTGTCGGGCCGCGTGCTGCTGGCGGAAGACGGCGTGGACAACCAGCGCCTGCTCGCCACCTACCTGCGCCAGGCGGGGCTCGAGGTCGACATCGTCGGCAACGGCAGCGCGGCCGTGGACCGGGCCATGGCGCAAAGTTATGCGCTGGTGCTGATGGACATCCAGATGCCGCTGATGGACGGTGTGGCGGCCACCGAAATGCTGCGCGCCAACGGCTACCGTGGCCCGATCGTTGCGCTCACCGCCAATGTCATGCAGTCGGACGTGGCGCGCTACCGCCGTTGCGGTTGCGACGATGTGCTGGCCAAACCCGTCGACCGCGCGCAGTTCTATGCCGTGCTGGCGCGCCACGTCGACGGCGCAGCGCCGCCTCCGCTCGCGACCGACGGTGGTTACGCGCAGGAACTCGCCGCCCTGACCGACGAATTTCGCGCCGGCTTGCCGGCCACGCTGCACGCTATCGCATGTGCCACGCAAACGGCCGACTGGGAGCGCCTGAAGCAACTCATCCACACGCTCAAGGGCACGGCCGGCTCTTACGGCTTTGCCAGGATCACCACGCTGGCTGCCGAGGTCGAGGGGCATCTGGCCACCGGCCGCACCGAAGGCTTGATGGACCGCTGCGCCGCGCTGACCGAGCACTCACGAGAGATCGCGGGCGTGCCGGCGGGCCGATCACACGCGGTTCACCTGACGTTACGCAGCGACACGCCCGGTTGATCACCCGGTGCAGCGCCGCGCCTACGCTGATGGCTCCCGCCGCTCTGCCCTCGCGCGCCGCCCCCCGTGCACACCGACACCCCGCTCCGACCCGGTCCTTCGATCCTTGCGCGTGATGCCCGCGGGACCATCCCTCACGGCGAGCGCCTCATCGAGCGCCTGCGCCAACTGCCTTCGGTCACCGAGGGCGTGATGAGCGGCGGCGAGACGCTGCACGCCGCAGGCCAGCCTTGCGAACGTGTCTCGCTGCCCCTGCTCGGATGCTTCAAGGTCGTGAGCCGCGCCCCGCATGCCAACGGGCGCATCCTCAGCCTGCATCTGCGCGGCGACTGGGTCGGGCTCGATGCCATGGTCAGTGGCTGGCACGCGGCCGATGCAATCGCGGTGGGCAGCGCGCGCGTGCTCACCATCGAGCTGCAGGCGCTCAGGCAGGCCTGCAAGAGCGATCCCGATCTGTTCGCGATGGTGCAGGCCTCGATGCGGCGGGTGCTGGCCCTGCCGGGCAGCGGCTTTCCATGCACCGGAGCCCGGGACACCCCATGACGATCGATGTGCTCGACATGTTGAGCCGCGTGCTCGCGCCACAACGCCAGGTGCTGCACGCGGGCGATGTGATCTACCGCGCCGGCGACCACTTCGAACACCTCTACATGCTGAACGCCGGCTTCGTGAAGATCGTGAAGACGACGCCCGAAGGGCACGATCAGATCGTCGGGCTCGAGCTGCGTGGCGACTGGCTGGGCTTCGACGGCATCGCGCAAGGCGCGTACCTGAGCCATGCGCTGGCCATGGACACCAGCGAAGTCTGGGTCATGCGCTACGACGCACTGCTCGCGGCCAGCCTCGGGCAGCCGCTCCTGCTGAAGGTGCTGCACGAGGCGATGAGCCGCGCCATCAGCCACAGCCGCGATTCGCTGATTTCCATCTGCTCGCTGCCTGCGGATGCGCGGGTCGCGAGGTTCCTGCGCGACTGGGCCGCGTCGCTCGCGTCACGCGGCTTGCGCACCGACCGCTTCACCCTGCGCATGACACGCGCCGAGATCGGAAACTACCTCGGCATGACGCTCGAAACCGTGAGCCGCGCGCTCTCGAAGCTGGCCCGCGACGGCGTCATCGCGTTTGCCGGCAAGGGCCGCCGAGACATCCTGGTGCCCGATGTCGCCGCCCTGTCGAGCTTTGTCCAGAACGAACCGGCGCCGGTGGCGCAGGACGACACGGCGGCCCTTCTTCAGTAAGCGCGCCGAGCGCGCTTCGTCGGTTTCACGAACAGCACCAGCGTCAGCTCGTCGCGCGTCTCGTAGTGGCGGATGCGCTGGATCAGGTCGGCGTCGAGCACCCGGTCCGCGGCCAGCAGGATCACGCCTTCTGTCGAGACAAGATCCCTGGCGAGCACCATGCCCGGCACGAGTTGTTCGGTACGTGTGGCAATCGGCCGCTCGTCCGGTGCCGGCGCCGATGCGGGAGCGACTTGCAGGAAGGCATCGACCACTTCGGGATCGAACATCGTGCCGCGGCCACGCGCGATGAGGGTAGCGGCCTGGGACGCGTCCAGCCTTGCGCCAAGGTGGCCGGATTGCAGATCGGCGAAGGCATCGGCGATGGCAAGGATGCGGGCGGCGGCACCGGCCGCGCGAGCGGGCTGTCGGGCAGACCGATGTGGCCGACGTCGTGCAACAACGCGGCCACAAAGAGGGCTTGGCGGTCTACCGCCGGCAAGCCCATGGCGAGGCCGGTGCCGCGCGCCAGATCGGCCACGCTGCGGGCATGCCCCACGAGTTGCGGATCGCGCAGTTCGAGCAGGTGCGAAAACGCCTTGATCGAAACGAGGTAGTTCTTCTGCAGCCTCTCGTTGGCCAGCGAGAGTTCCTATGCGCATGTCGGAGACGATCAAATCGACCGGCTCCTGCGCCATGGTCGCAAGCGCCTGTGCGCCGCTGTCGGCCGTGAGCAGCCGGTAGCCTGTGCCGTGGAACACGCGCCGCAAGGCGGAGAGGATGTTGGGTTCATCGTCTACGCAGAGCAGCGTCCGGCCGGTGGCGTCCATGGTCAGGCGGCCACAGGGGTTTCTTGCTCGGCGCGCACGACAGGGCGCACCACAGGCAGCGTCACGCGAAAGGTCGTGCCCACTCCCGGTTCGCTCGTTACCTCGATCTGCCCGTCGTGCTTCTTGACGATGCCGTAGGAGAGCGAGAGGCCGAGCCCGGTGCCCTGGCCGATGGGCTTGGTGGTGAAGAAGGGATCGAAGATGCGGGCGAGGTCGTCCTTGTCGATGCCGCTGCCGGTGTCGGCCACTTCGACCCATACGCTCACGCCTTCGTGGCCGGTGCGCAGGGTGATGGTGCCGCGCTCGCTGCAGATGGCATGCGCCGCGTTCACCAGCAGGTTCATGAAGACCTGGTTCAACTCCGAAGGCAGGCATTCGATGTCGGGCAGGTCGCCGTACAGCTTGATCACGTCGGCCTTGTACTTGAGCTCGTTGGCGACGATGTTGAGCGTGGAGTCCAGGCCATGGTGCAGGTCGGCCAGCACCCATGCCTGGCTGGTGTCGACGCGCGAGAAGTCCTTGAGGTTCTGCACGATCGTGCGCACCCGCGTGATGCCTTCCTTCGATTCGGCCATCAGCACCGGAATGTCTTCCTTGAGGAAGTCGAGTTCGACTTCCGCACGCAAGGCCGCGAGCCGCGCGCCTTCGGGCGTGTGGCCCATCGAGGCCTCGGCTGCTTCATAAGCCGCGAGCATCGCGAACAGGCGGGCTACGTATTTTTCGAGCATGCCGAAGTTCGAGAAGATGTAGCCGATCGGGTTGTTGATTTCGTGCGCCACGCCGGCCGCCAATTGGCCGATGGAGGCGAGTTTTTCCGACTGCATCAGCTTGTCCTGTGCTTCCGACAGGCTCATGGGCAGGTTCATGCGGTGCTCCGGCAGGTGACGTTGGGAAGGCATCAGACGAGAAGGGCCGAACACACGGCGTCGTGCTGCACCCCGGTTTCCTCGAACACGCGAAAGCAATCCGCCGCCTCCAGGCCCAGGCGGGTCCACGATGCGAGGCTGAGCGCGGGCACCATGTCGGCCTCGGCCTGCGAAAGGTCGAGCGCATGCACCGTGTTGTCGGCCACGTGCACAAGATCGGCCAGGCCCGGCCAGGCGCCCTCGGGCGCCGGTGGCAGGTGGTGACCCAGGATGCCTTCGACCAGACAGGGCGCGAAGTGCCAGTGCTCGGCGATCAGGCTGCCGACTTCGGCATGGTCGATGCCCAGCACGCTGCGTTCGGCTTCCAGCTCGGCGCAGTCGTGCAGGCGCTGGTGGTCGAGTGCCATCGCGAAAGGCTGCGGGAAGGCGCTGGCGAGTGCGAGGCTGCCGTTGAAGTGATCGGTCATGGTGGGAGCGCTCCTGCTTCGGTGGATGCGCGGTAGGCGGGCACGATGTGCAACAGCGGGTTGACGCAACCCGAGCGCAGCACCTCGCGAACAGATGGTCGAGCCGGGCGCGGGTGATGCGCTGCGCCGGGGCTATGCAGACCGTCGGCATCGTTGCGGGCACGGTCGGTGTCTCGGGCTTTTGCAAATCGTTCATGGCGAGCCTGTCGATGGACGCGGCGCCGACCGGCCGGCGAGGCCGGGTGTCACCACCAGCAGCCTGGCCTGCGCCCGGGAGGCAGAAGGCGTCACGCGGCAGATCGCCTGGTAGGGCCGCCCGCCCAGATCGACGGGATGGTGGGTGCCATCGCCGCCCTCCCAGACGCGGCGCATGTCGGCCGGCAGCGCCTCGGTGGCCTGGCGCCCGAGCATCGAGGGCAGGTGGCCGAAGAGCGCCTCCGCATCGTCGTTGAGGTAGGCGACCATGCCGTTCGAATCGATGCCGATCAGCGGCGCCGGGATGCCGTGCAAGACATCCTGCGCCACCACCAGGCTGGTCTCTTCGCGCGTGATGCGCACGCGCTGTTCGCTCAGCAATTGCTGGAGCTGCCCGTTGACGGCTTCGAGCTGCTGGTTGGTGGCCAGCACCGCACCGGCCAGGCGCCGGTTCTCGTCGACCATCTCCTTGTGCCGGAAGGCTTCTTCGATGTGGCTGCGCAGGCGCTCGTCGTCCCACGGTTTGGTGAGGAACTTGTAGATCGCGCCTTCGTTGACCGCATCGGTGATCGACTGCAGTTCGGTGTAGCCCGAGAGCACCATGCGCACCGTGTCGGGGTAGAGCGTCTTGGCGCGGCGCAGGAACTCAACGCCGGTCATGCCGGGCATGCGCTGGTCGGAGAGGATCACGTCCACCGGGTGCTCGGCCATGCGCTGCAGACCCTGCGCGCCGGAGCTGGCAGTGACGATGTTGTAGCCGTCGAGCCGCAGCAGGCGCTTGAGCGAGGAGAGGATGTTGTCTTCGTCGTCGACCAGCAGCAGCGTGCGCGGGCGCAGGCGCCGCTCCAGCAGGTGCTGCGGCAGGCCGCGGCCCTGGCGCAGCAGTTCGGCCACTGCGTCGGCAGGCACTGGCCGGCTGAAGTAGAAGCCCTGCATCTGGTCGCAGCGGTTGGCGATCAGCAGCGCGAGCTGGCCTTCGGTCTCGACGCCTTCGGCCAGCACCTTCATGTGCAGGCTGTGCGCCATGGTGATGACGGCCCGCGTCATCGAGACGTCCTGCAGCGGCGCCATCACATCGTGCACGAAGGAGCGATCGATCTTGACCACGTCGATCGAGAGCGTGCGCAGGTAGGCCAGGTTCGAGTAGCCGGTGCCGAAGTCGTCGAGCGAGATTTCCACGCCCATCGCTTTCATCGCGTGCAGCATCTCGGCCACGTGGCTGCTTTCGTCCATCAGCACGTTTTCGGTGATCTCGACGCCGAGCCAGCGCGCGGCCAGGCCGGTCTCGTGCAGCACCGCCTGCACGCGGCGGGCGATGTCGGGCTGCTGGAGCTGGCGCATCGAGAGGTTGACGGCCATGCGTAGCGGCGGCAGGCCGGCGCGCTGCCAGGCCACGTTCTGCGCGCAGGCGGTGCGCATCACCCAGTCGCCGATCGGCAGGATCAGCCCGCATTCCTCGGCCAGCGGGATGAATTCGGCCGGCGAGACGGATTGACCGGCTGAATCGGTCCAGCGCAGCAGCGCCTCCACGCCGATCAGGCGGCCGCTGGAAAGGTCGAGCTGCGGCTGGTAGTGCAGCACGAACTCGTCGCGTTCGAGCGCATGCCGCAGCCCCGCCTGCAGCGCGAGCCGCCGTGCCGCCTTGGCATGCGCATTGGGCGCGTAGACGCAGATCTGGTTGTCGCCCGATTCGAGCGCCCGCAGCATCGCGGCCTGGGCTTCGTGCAGCAGCTTGTCGGCAGAGTCGCCATCGCGCGGGAAGAGGGCGATGCCGATGCCGCAGGTGGCGCTCACCTCCATCTCGCCGATGACGAAGGCGCTGGCAAAGCTCGCGACAACCGCCTCGGCCAACTGGTGGGCCGAGGCTTCGCCGATGCCTTCGCGGCGGCTGGGCAAGAGCGCGAAGTGGCCACTGCCCAGGTGGGCGAGCGTGTCGGCCGTCGAGAGCAGGCCGCTCATGCGGTCGCCCACGGCGGCCAGCAACTGGTCGCCACCGGCCAGGCCCAGCGAATCGCTCACCAGCTTGAACTGGTTGACCTGGATCAGCAGCAGCGCGAGCGGCCGCTCGGCCCGGCGCGCCTGGTTCAGGCTGGCATCGAGGTGCTCGGCGAAGGAGCTGCGATTCTGCAGGCCGGTGACGGCATCGGATTGCGCGAGCCGGTCGCGTTGCTGCTCGGCCGCGCGCTGGGCGGTGATGTCTTGCAGGATGCTCACGACGCGCACGGTGCGGCCGCTGGCATCGGCCTCGGCCATGGAGCGGTGCAGCACGGCGCGTGAGCAACCGTCGCTGCGCAGGATGCGGTGTTCGAACTCGCAGGGCATGCCGGGCCGCACGCCTTCGAGGATCGCGCGCACGAAGCCGGTTTCGGCCGCCGGCACGCGCTCCATCAGCCACTCACCCGACACCGGCTCGTCGCTCACCGGTTCGCCGAAGATCCGGAACATGCCGGCCGACTGGGTGACGAGGCCGGTGGCCACGTCGTATTCGCAGGCGCCACTCAGCGCGAGTTCTTCGGTCTGTGCGAGCAACTGGTCGCGTCGTTGCGCCACTTCGCGGACCTGTGTGGTTTCGCTCAGGTCCTGCACTGTCACGAGATCGGCCGGCCGGCCGTCGAGCGCGCAGCGTTCGGCCCAGATACGGGCCGGGAAGACGCTGCCATCGCGCCGCCGGCATTCGATCTCCTGTGAGTGACGGGTGATCTCGCGCCTGGGTTCCGGCGTGGGCTGGCGGAATCGCCAACCGACCTTGTCACGGTCTGGCAGCGAGGTGAGGTCGGCCGGTGTCATGCCGCTCAGCAGCTCGACCAGGCTGTAGCCGACCAGCTCGGAGAGCGCGGCGTTGGCGTAGCGGATGCGGTGGCCGCGCACGATCAGCATCGGCACCGGCGCCTGATCGCACAGCGCGCGGTAGGCGCCTTGGGGAAGCTCCCGCAGGAGATGGGTTTCGGGCATGCCCGCAGTCTGGGCGCGCTCGGTAAACGGCGTGACAAGCGCTTGCATCGATTCGTCCTGCTGTGTCAATGCATTGCTTCCGGCGTGTTGCAGCGCGCGGCCACTCCCTTGACGGGTCGGCGCCCCGCACCTATCGTCCCTGGCACCGACCATGGCAGCACTCACCCACATCGCCGTGCTAGACGACGAGCACGACATCACCGAACTGCTCGGCAACTACCTGCGGGCGCAGGGCTTCGAAGTCTCGCTGCTGAACGACGGGCCGTCGCTCTTCGCGCTCATGCTGAGCCGCCCGCCCGATCTGGTGCTGCTCGATCTGGGCCTGCCTGGTGAAGACGGCCTGGCCATTGCGCGGCAACTGCGCGAGCACCACCGCTGCGGGCTCGTGATCGTGACCGGGCGAGGTAATGCCGTCGACAAGGTCGTGGGCCTCGAGATCGGTGCCGACGACTACATCACCAAACCTGTCGACCTGCGTGAGCTGCTGGCGCGGGTGCGCGCGTTGCTGCGGCGCCTGGCGCCACACCCCACCACGCCGGCCGCGAGCCCGAAGCCGACGGTGAGTTTCGGCTTCGGCCACTGGACGCTGGACACCGCCGCGCGCCGCCTGCTCGGGCCGGAAGGCGAAGTGGGCGTGACGACCGGCGAGTACGACCTGCTGCACACTTTCGTCACCCACCCGGGCCGCGTGCTCTCGCGCGATTTCCTGCTCGAACACACGCGAGGCCGCAGCGCCGGCCCGTTCGACCGGACCATCGATGTGCAGATAGGGCGCCTGCGCAAGAAGCTCGAACGGGACGCCAACGACCCGCAATTGCTCAAGTCGGTACGGGGTGCGGGCTACATCCTCGTCGCTCAGGTCACGGCGCGGTGAACAGCGCAGGCAACACCGAGGAGCAACTGCGCCAGCATGCGCAGCGCATGGAGAGCGTGGGTCAGCTCACCGGCGGCATGGCGCACGATTTCAACAACCTGCTGACGGTGATCCAGGGCAATCTGCAGGCCCTGCAGGAACTACCCAGCGTGCAGGGCGATCCGGCGACCACACCGCTGGTGAACGCGGCCTTGCGCGCGGCCCGGCGGGGTGCCGAACTCACGCGCAGCCTGCTCGCGTTCTCGCGCCGGCAGAAGCTCGCGCCTGCGGCGGTCGATGCGACCGAGATGCTGCGCGCGCTGCTCGCGATGCTGCGCCGTACGGTCGACCCGCGCATGCAGCTCGAACTGCACGCCGCCGCGTCATGCCCGCCTTGCGTGGCCGATCCGGTGCTGCTGGAGGCCGCCCTGCTCAACATCGCGCTCAACGCACGCGACGCCATGCCCGATGGCGGCACGCTGAGCTGCAGTGTGGCGCCGTGCGATGCGCTGCCCGAGGCCGCGCAGGCCGACATCGACGCTGCCGGGGCGGCCCACAGCGTCGCCCATTCCGCGGACGGAGCAGCCAGGGCGCTGGATGCGGAGCCCCCTGAGACCACCGAAGCCGGCGCCGGCGGCTTCGTGGCCATAGCCCTGCGCGACACCGGCACGGGCATGCCGCAGGCGGTGCTGGAGCGTGTCTTCGAGCCGTTCTACACCACCAAGGAGCCCGGTCGCGGCACCGGGCTCGGCTTGAGCACCGCCTATGGCTTCGTCAAGCAGTCGCAGGGTACGATCGTGGTCGAGAGCGAACCCGGCCGCGGCACCTGCGTCACGCTCTACCTGCCACGTGAGCGCCGCGCGGTGGCGCGCACCGTCGCGCCGCGG
This sequence comes from Rhodoferax sp., assembly GCA_026224975.1. Lineage (GTDB taxonomy): Bacteria > Pseudomonadota > Gammaproteobacteria > Burkholderiales > Burkholderiaceae_C > LMDS01. The sequence goes on from JAMFRW010000364.1 coordinate 10,402, forward strand.
GCCGGCTCGACCGGGGCGCTGCAAGGGCTCGACGCAATGCTGGTCGAGGACGATCTCGAAGTCATGGCGGTGTCGCTCTCGTTCCTGCAGCACCTGGGCTGCCGCGTGCGCGCCTATGCGAGCGGTGAACACGCGCTGCTCGCACTCGAACGCGAGCCACCGCCGACGCTGCTGGTCAGCGATGTGGCCCTCGGCGAAGGCATGCGCGGCACCGAACTCGCGCGCAACGTGCAGGGCCGCTGGCCGCAGGTGGCGGTGCTGCTGATGTCGGGTTACCTTCCCGAGCCGAACGACGGCGCCACGCTCGCCGGTGCCGAGGTGCTGACCAAGCCGTTCTCGCGCGAAGAGCTTGCTTCGGCCATGCTGCGCGCGCTCGGCACGACATGAGCGACTGGTCCCTGGCCAGGTTGCTCCGCCCCGGCCGGGGGCGCTGTCATGCAGCCTCTGCGGCGCCACCGAGCGTGAAGTAGAAGGTCGCGCCGTGGCCCACGGCCGCCTCCACCCGGATCTGCCCACCGTGGCGCTGCACGATGCGCTGCACGATGGAGAGGCCCACGCCAGAGCCTTCGAAGGACTCGGCGCCGTGCAGTCGTTCGAAGGGCATGAAGAGCCGCGCGGCCAAGCTCATCTCGAAGCCTGGGCCGTTGTCTCGCACGAAGTAGCCGGGCACGCCGTCTTCTACGCAGGCACCCACCTCGACCTGGGCTTGCGCCACGCGATGGGTGAACTTGAAGGCGTTGGAGAGCAGGTTGACGAACGCCTGCCGCAGCAGGGCCGGGTCGGCAAGCGCGCGTGGCATGTCGTCCTGCACCACCACGCTCACGCCTGGCGCAGTGAGACCGGTGCGCAGCTCGACCGCCACCTCGTAGACCATGCGGGTCACATCGACATCGCAGCGCGCCAGGGCCTGGCGCGCCACGCGCGAAAGGCGCAGCAGGTCATCGACCAGACGCTGCGCGCGCAGCACGCGCGAGTCGAGCAGAGCGAAGAGCTCCTGCGTTTCGGGCGTGAGGTAGGCGGCCAGCCGCCGTGTCAGCAGTTGCGCCAGCCCCTCGATGCCGTGCAATGGCGCACGCAGGTCGTGCGAGACGGTGGCCGCATACGCTTCGAGTTCGAGGTTGACGACCTCCAGCTCGTGGGTGCGTTCGAGCAGCCGCTGCTGCAAGGCGAGGTTGTCGCGGCGCAGCCGGCCGATCGCCAGCGCACGCTCCAGCACCGGCATCATCGCGCCGAGCTTGAAAGGCTTTAGCACGTAGTCGAGCACGCCCGACTGCATCGCCTCCACGGCGGTGGCCACACTGCCCTGGCCGGTCATCATGACCACGACCATCTGGGCATCGACCGCCAGCGCGGCGCGGGCGAGCGCAAGGCCGTCGGTACCCGGCATCATCAGGTCGGTGAGCAACAGGTCGAAGCGTTCATCGCGCAGGCGCCCCAGCGCTTCTTCGGCGCCGGTGCAGCCGCTGGTGGCATAACCCTGCTGCGCGAGGATGTTGCAGAGTGCCTCCATCAACGCCGATTCGTCGTCGACGATCAGCAAGCGCGCCACGGCCTGGATCGTCATGGGGCGTCTCCGGCAACCATGCACTGGGCCAGGCCGATGCGCAGATCGGCCAGGCGAGGCGGCTTGCTCAACACCACCTCGACATTCGGCGGCGCGTCGCCATCTTCCGACATGCGCTGGCCCCAACCGGTGAGCAGCATCACCGGTGTTTCGGCCGAGAGCCCTTTCACGGCGGCAGCTACCTGCCGGCCATCGACGTGTGGCATGCCGAGATCGGTGATCACCGCATCGAAGGGCTCGCTGCCGTGGAGCGCGACCGCGAACGCATCGATGCCCGCCTGGCCGCCATCGGCGGCGCATACCGTGTGGCCGTCGCCTTCGAGCGTGTCTCGCAGCGAGCGCAGCAGCACCGGGTCGTCATCGACCAGCAGCAGGCGCAGGGGGCGCATCGGCCCGGTCGATGCCTTGGCGGGTTCGGCGGGAGGCAGGCCTTGCAGCGGAAACGCCAGGCTCACCGTCGTGCCCTCGCCGGGCGCACTCGTCACGGCAAGCTCGGCGCCGTGGCGTTGCGCCGCGCCATAGACCATCGCCAGGCCGAGGCCTGTGCCGCGCTCGCCCTTGGTCGTGAAGAAGGGCTCCAGGCAGCGCCGCTGCGTGGCCTCGTCCATGCCGATGCCGGTGTCGCTCACCTCGATGACCACACGCGGCGCCGCACCGTCTTCGGTGGCGTGCGTTCGCAAGGTCAGCGAACCGCCTTGCGGCATGGCATCGACAGCGTTGAAGACGAGGTTGATCAGCGCCTCGCGGATCTCGCTCTCCACGCCCCAGGCCGGCGGCAGGTCGCGCGCGAGCTGCGCGCTCACGTCGATCACCACGCCGCGCTGCTGGGGCATGTCGCTCCAGCGCGCGCGAGAGAGCTCGATCACCTGATGCGCCAGGTCGTTCAGCGCGACCGGGGCGGGCTGCTGCCGCGCCTCGCGACCGCGGTAGAACTCGCGCATGCGCGCAACGGTGGCCGCCACGTCGTCCATGGCGCGCGCAATGCTCTGCACATAGCCGCGCGCGCGCTCGCTCAGCGGCTCGCGTGCGAGCAGGCTTTCGGCATAGAGCACGGCGGGCGAGATGGCGTTGTTGATGTCGTGCGCAATGCCGCTGGCCATCTGGCCGAGCGCGCGCAAGCGCTCCTGCTGCATCGAGGCCTGCTGTGCGTGCCGCAGTTCGTCGTACGTCGCCTGCAGCGTCGCATGCAGTTGGGCGTGGTGCGCCGCCAGCCCCACATGCGCACTCAGCTGGCGGATGAATTCGCACTCGCTGCTGCTGAAAGCGTGTGCCCGCCGACGCGCGACCACCAGCATGCCGACGACGCGGCTCTCCGAACGAAGCGGCGCCATCACCAGCGAACGCAAGCCGGAGGTGGCCAGCCGCCTCGCGAACGGGTAGGCGAGCAATGAGGTGTCGACATCGTGGATCAGCTCGCCCCCGAGGCAACGCTCGAGCCGGCTGGCGTCAATGGGAATGAACTGTTCGTGCGCCAGTTCCGGCAGCAAGTCGTCGGCGCGCCTGCCGATGCCTCGGACCGTCAACTGGCCGGTGATGTCGTCGTGGTTCAGCACGCACGCAAAGTCGGCCGGCAACTGGTCTTCGAGGCTGCGCACCGTCACCTGGTAGATGCTGTGCAGGTCGCTGCGCTCGCCGATGGCGCGGGTGATCTGGTCGAGCAGGCCCAGGCGCTGCAGCTGCGCCTTCAGGCGGTCATCGGCTTGCTTGCGCTCGGTGATGTCGCGGGCGATCTTGGAGGCGCCGACGATGCGGCCCGCCGCATCGCGCACAGGCGAGATGGTGGTCGAAATGTCGATCAGCGTGCCGTCGCGGCGCAGGCGCACCGTCTCGAAATGCGCGATGGCTTCGCCGCGCGCCAGGCGGGCAAGGATTAGCAACTCCTCGTCGGCGCGCTCCGGCGGGATCAACATCTGCATGGAGCGCCCCAGAGCCTGGGCTTCGGTGTAGCCGAAGAGCCGCTGTGCGCCCAGGTTCCAGCTGGTGATCACGCCTTCCAGCGTTTTGCCGATGATCGCGTCGCTCGATGACTCGACGATGGCTGCCAGCCGCTGCGCCTCGGCCTCGGCACGCATCAGCTCGGTGAGGTCGCGAAACACCATCACCAGGCCGCGCACGCTGCCGTCTTCGGCAAGGGTGAGCGCCGCCCTGATTTCGAGCGAGGTGCGCAGCCCGTGGCGCGTGACGGCAACCACGTTGTGCACCGTATCCACCGTGTGGCCTTGCACCAGCATCAGCTCGACCGGGTTCATCGCCGCGTGCGCGTCGGGCCGGCCCTCGCGCACGAAGACCTCGTGGAGGGCACGGCCCTGCGCTTCGGCCTGCGCCCAGCCCATCACCTGCTCGGCGATGGCGTTCATTCGCGTCACACGGCCCTCGCGATCCGTTGCGATGAAACCGGCGCCGATGCTCGCCAGTGTCACCGACAAGGTTTGCTGCACATCGGTCAGGTGCTCCTCGGCGCTTCGGCGCTTGCGCACCTCGGCCTCCAGCTCGCCGACGACGGTTTGC
>JAMFRW010000365.1 GCA_026224975.1 Rhodoferax sp.
GGCCGGTCTTCATGTCGATGCCGGTGGCCCAGTTGAGCTTCTTGGCGTACTGGTTGGCCGCGAGCAGCTTGCCGTTGGCGCGGTCGAGCACGTAGAAGTAGCCGTTGCGGTTGGCGTTGACGATGGCCTTGACCGGCTTGCCGCCGCCCATGTTCACATCGGCCAGCACCATCTCGTTGATGGCGTCGTAGTCGTACGGGTCACCCGGCGAAAACTGGAAGTGCCAGACGATCTCACCCGTCTTAGGGCGGATGGCCAGCACCGAGCAGATGTAAAGCGAATCGCCGCCCTTGGCGCGCATCTGCGGGTTCCACGGTGCGCCGTTGCCGGTGCCCCAGTAGACGAGGTCGAGTTCGGGGTCATAGGTGCCCGGCACCCAGGTCGTCGCGCCGCCGGTCTTCCAGTTCTCGGTGCCGCCCCAGGTCTCGAAGCCGGGCTCGCCGGGCGAGGTGGTGGTGTAGCGCGTCCAGAGCAGCTTGCCGGTCTTGGGGTCGTAGCCGCGGATGAAGCCGCGGCTGTTGAACTCGCCGCCGGAGATGCCGGTCATCAGCACGTTGCCGACCAGCAAAGGCGCACCGGTGATGGAGTAGCCCTGCTTGTAATCGGCCACTTTGGTGCGCCACAGCACCTTGCCGTCGGCGGCGCTCATGGCCATCAGATGCGCATCGAGCGTGGGGCGGAAGATGATGCCGTCGCTCATCGCCAGGCCGCGTGTCTGGATGCCGCAGCAGATCATGCTGGCCGCGTCGGGCGGCAGGTCGATCAGCGTCTTCCACTTCTGCTGGCCGGTCACCGCATCGATCGCCACGGTGGCGGTGTGCGAGACCACGTACATCACGCCGTCCTTCACCAGCGGCTGGGTCGACATGTTGGCCGAGTTGTCCAGGCTCAGGTTCCACACGGGCACCAGGTTCTTGACCGTCGAGCGGTTGATCTGGGTGAGGGTGGAATAACGTTGCTGCGACTGGCCCATGCCATAGGTCAGCACGTCGCTTGCGCTTTCGCCAGCGCCCATGGCGGCGGGCGAACTGTTCATGGTGCCCGTCTGTGCGCAGCCCGCCAGGAGCGACGCGGCGCAGAGCAGGCTGCCCAGCCATGTCATAGAGGGAATTCGTGTCATGTGCTTGTCTCCGGTTTTTATAGAAGCGCGCAGACCTTGCGTCCGCGCTCCCAAGACCGTACGAGGTACGGCAGTTCCTGTTCGGCTGGCGCCTCCGGCGGCTTCACGATGCCGCTGAGCACTCGATGTGCTCGGACTCGAACGTTGACCTTCGAAACACGCGTCTGGAGATGTGTCCAGCGGGGGTTCTGGGGCTAGCGATCACCGGGTAGGTGATCCGTCTCGAAGTGAGTTGATTGACCTTGTTGGCGCGAACAGTTTAAGTATGCGGACCAGCCGCCGCCTCGTCGGTTCCGACGAGGCGGGTTGCCGATAGGCACCCGGGGTTACCCGGTGCTGTTGCCCCGTTGCTGACGGCCGTTCGCATGAGCCAGCGCCGGCTTCTACCTCGTAAGCCCCATCCTGAACACCCCTCCCGCCTCGCTACACTGGACTGCAGCCCCATCAAGCCGCAGCCCGGCCGGAGAAACAATCCATGTCTGTTCATTCGTTGTCTACCCCGCACGCGGCCGATGCAGCGCGCCTGGCCCGCATCCACCTGGCGGCGGCCTACCGCATGGCCACGCTGCATGACCTCGACGAGGGCATCGACAACCACTTCACCGTGGCGGTGCCGGGGCAGCCCAACCGCTACTTGATCCTGCCCTTCGGCACGCACTGGTCGTTCGCGCGGGCGAGCGACATGGTGGAGTTCGACGAGACCGGCCGCACGCTCAGCGGCGACGGCATCGTCGAGTTGTCGGCGCAGTGCATCCATGCGCCCATTCACCGCATCACTGGCGCGCGCGTGGTGCTGCACACCCACCAGCCGTGGGCGGTGGCGCTCAACATGCTGCAGAACAACCGGCTGGTGCCGGCCAGCCAGACGGGGCTCTTCTTCCACAACCGCATCGCCTACGACGACGATTACACCGGCCTGGCCCACGGCATTGCCGAAGGTGAGCGCCTGGCCGCGCTGCTGGGCGACAAGCAGGTGATGTTCATGAAGAACCACGGCGTGCTGGTGGCCGGTGACACGGTGGCGCAGGCTTACCGCAACCTCTACCGCATCGAGCGCGCCTGCCGCACGCAACTGCTGGCCATGGGTTCGGGGCAGGTGATCCAGACCGTGTCGGAAGAAGTCATCGCCCGCGTGCAACAGCCCAACCCCGAAGACCGCCACCCGCGTGCCGAGCGCGAGCGCCTGTTCTTCGAAGCCATGATGCGCGTGCTCGACCGCGAGTTGCCCGGGTACGCCGACTAGCCCGCTTTTGCCACTGTCATTGCCGCTGTCACCATCACCGCGCCACCTCACCGACCTCCGGATCATCACCATGGCCCAGCTCCAACCCATTCCCCAGCCCAAGGGCGGCCCGCTGATGGGCAACCTCAAGGACATCGACGGCAACGCGCCCATCCAGGGCTTCATGCGCATGGCCAAGGCGCTCGGGCCTATCTATTCGCTCGACCTCTTCGGCCGCCGGCTCATCTTCGTCAGCTCGCAGGAACTGGTCAACGAGATCTGCGACGAGACCCGCTTCGACAAGCGCGTGCACGGCGCGCTCAAGAACATCCGCGATTTCGCCGGTGACGGCCTTTTCACCGCCTACACCAAGGAAGACAACTGGGGCAAGGCGCACCGCCTGCTGATGCCGGCCTTCGGCCCCATTGGCATCCGCAGCATGTTCGACCCCATGCTCGACATTGCCGACCAGCTCTTCACGCGCTGGGAGCGATTCGGTGACCGTGTGGCCATCGATGTGGCCGACAACATGACGCGATTGACGCTAGACACCATCGCGCTCGCAGCCTTCGATTACCGCTTCAACAGCTTCTACCAGAACGAGATGCACCCCTTCGTGGGCGCCATGGTCGATGCGCTGACCGAAGCCGGCGCCCGCGGTCGCCGCCCCGACATCGCGACCAAGATGATGGTCTCGACCCGGCGCAAGTACGAGGGCGACATCAAGCTGCTGCACGACGTGGCCGACACGCTCATCAAGGAGCGCCGCAGCGACCCCGAGCGCGGCAAGAAGAAAGACCTGCTCGGCATCATGCTGCAGGGCCGTGATAGTCAAACGGGCGAGGCGCTGAGCGACGAGAACGTGCGCAACAACATGGTCACGTTCCTGATCGCCGGGCACGAGACCACCAGCGGCCTGCTCTCGTTCGCCACCTACCTGCTGGTGAAGAACCCACGCGTGCTCAACAAGCTGCGCGCCGAGGTGGATGCAGTGCTGGGCACCGAGGTGCCGCGCATCGAGCACATCGCCAAGCTCAAGTACACCGAGCAGGTGCTGATGGAAACGCTGCGTATCTGGCCCACCGCGCCGGCCTTTGCGCTGCGGCCCAATGAAGACACGGTGATCGGCGGCCGCTACGCCATCACCCGCGCCGACACGCTGATGGTGCTGGCGCCCAGCCTGCACCGCGACCCCAAGGTCTGGGGCGACGACGCCGAAGAGTTCCGCCCCGAACGTTTCGAGCCCGAAGCCGCCGCTGCGCTGCCGCCCAATTCATGGAAGCCCTTCGGCAATGGCCAGCGCGCCTGCATCGGCCGCGCCTTTGCCATGCAGGAGGCGCAACTCGTACTCGCGATGATGATGCAGCGCTTCGACATCGTCGCCGACGACCCCGGCTACCAGCTCGTGGTGCACGAAACGCTCACCATCAAGCCCGAAGGCTTCCGCATCCGCGCCAAGCACCGCGGCCTGCCCTCGTTCAGCGCGCGCAGTGCGCTCGCCGCTGCGCCGCAAAAGCCGCTGACCGCCGCGCCGACCGCACCATCGACGGCAGTGGCCGATGGCACCGGCATCGCGCTGATGGTGCTCTACGGCTCGAACTCCGGTTCGTCCGAAGCCTTTGCCCAGCGCATCGCCGGTGACGCGCAAGACCAGGGTTACGCGGTGCAACTCTCGACGCTCGATGATTGCGCCGGCCGCCTGCCCACCGAAGGCGCGGTCGCCATCGTCACCGCGTCGTACGAAGGGGGAGCGACCGACAACGCACGCCAGTTCGTCGAATGGCTCAGCGCGCAGCAAGCCGGCACGCTCGCGGGCGTCAAGTACACCGTGTTCGGCTGCGGCAACAAGCAATGGGCTCGCACGTATCAAGCGATCCCCAAGCGCATCGATGCGGCGCTGGAAGCCGCAGGCGCCACCCGCATCAAGCCACGCGGCGAAGCCGATGCCAGCGGTGACTTCTTCGGCGGCTTCGACGACTGGTATGCGGGCCTGTGGGCCGACCTCGGCAAGGTCTTCGGCAAGGCACAGCTCGAAGCGCCCACGGGTTCGAAGCTCGAAGTCGAAACCGTCAAGGAAGGCCGCTCGGCCATCCTGCGCCAGGGCGATTTGCAGCACGGCCAGATCATCGAGAACCGCGAGCTGGTCGACATGACCTCGCCGCTCGGCCGCTCCAAGCGCCACTTCGAGATCGCGCTGCCCGAGGGTGTTTCGTACCGCACCGGCGATTACCTCGTGGTGCTGCCGCGCAACCCCGAGGTCAACGTCGACCGCGCATTGCGCCGCTTCGGCTTTGCGCCCGACAGCCAGGTCGTCATCCGCAAGAGCGGCAATGGCGTGACCTCGCTGCCCACCGATTACCCGGTGGCCGTGAGTGACTTGCTGTCGAGCTACGTCGAGCTCGGCCAGCCGGCCACGCGCAGCCAGGTCGGCATGCTGACCGACGCCACGCGCTGCCCGCCGGAGAAGACGCCGTTGGCGCGCCTGGCCGATGAGGCCGTCTACCTCGAAGAAGTGCTGAACAAGCGCGTGAGCGTGCTCGACCTGCTGGAGCGCTACGGCTCCTGCGAGCTGAGCTTCGGCGCCTTCCTCGAGATGCTGCCGCCGATGCGCGCGCGGCAGTATTCGATCTCGTCCTCATCGGTGTGGAACGACGCGCACGTCACGCTCACCGTGGCCGTGGTCGATGCGCCCGCCATGTCGGGCCAGGGCCGGTATGTGGGCATTGCCTCGAGCTACCTGGCCGATTCGAAACCGGGCGCGCGCGTGTCGGTCGCGGTGCGGCCTTCGAACACCCACTTCCACCCGCCGGTCTCGCCCGAAACGCCGATCATGATGGTTTGCGCCGGCACCGGCCTGGCCCCGTTCCGCGGATTCATCCAGGAACGCGCCATCCAGGCCGCCAGCGGCCAGAAGGTCGGCCCCGCGCTGCTGTTCTACGGCTGCGACCACCCGCAGGTCGATTACCTCTACCGCGAGGAACTGGAAGCTTGGCAAGCCGCCGGTGCCGTGAGTCTGCGCCCGGCGTTTTCGGAAGCGCCGGAGGGTGACGTGCGCTTCGTGCAGCACCGTCTCTGGCAAGACCGCGCCGATGTGGCCGCACTCTTCCAGCAAGGCGCTCACGTCTATGTCTGCGGCGATGGCCGCCGCATGGCGCCTGCGGTGCGCGACACCTTCGTGCGCATCTACGCCGAAGCGACGGGCGTCTCGGCCGAATCGGCGAACCGGTGGGCGGACAAGGTGGAGAGTGAGACGGGGCGGTATGTGGCGGATGTGTTTGCTTGAGGGTGTGTGCGTCGATGGCCTGACGCTCTGCGCGTGTCACCCCTCTCCCCTTGGAAAAGGGCAGGGGAGGAGGCCGCCGCAGACGCGGAGTTAGGTTGTCGGGCAATGCAAAGACTTGCGCGTTCGTCATGCGCCTCGTAGAAAACATGTCCAGCGTCGAAGTAAAGGCCACACCTCAGTGTCGTATCGAGAGCGTGGCCCGACGTTGCGGAACATGAACGCTCTCCTCGACAAATTTCTCCGCATCGTTCTTTGGTGTTGGGTACCCCTCTTCGTGGGTCTTTTCCTCTGGCTCATTGCTATCGGAAATCGAGGCGAACCGATCCATCTACAGAGCCTCCGCACGTGGCTGGCGCTCGGATACGCAGTAATCTCAGGAAGAGAAAGCAACCGCTGTCTCATCTCATTTTGCGTCTCGCGATTCTTTTGCGTGAGGCCGCAATCGGGTTCTGGCGCAATGTAGCGCTCACAAGCCGCCGAAGCAGCTCAGCCATCGGCGCGTGGTCCCACACCATACCGACGCGACCAGCGGTGCCGTAGTCGTCCGACTCGGGACGCGGACGCAACCGAAGCACCGGCGGCACGCCGTAGCGGAGTAACACCAGGTTGGCCCACATGCGCGCGGTCCGGCCGTTGCCGTTGGCAAAGGGGTGGATGCGCACCCATTCGGAATGAGCCCAAGCCGCCACTTCGAGCACGGCGGCGAGTCCGTTTTCGTCGAGCGATTCGACGTCCGGGTACATGAGGTCCAGAGCATCCAGCGTGTTGGTCAGGCGGCGCTCGAACGCGGTCAGCTCACGTTCGACATCCCAAGGCATGGCGCCCATCACCCCGCCGATCTCGACGCCGACGTTTTCGAGTCCCTGTTCACCTCGGAAC
>JAMFRW010000366.1 GCA_026224975.1 Rhodoferax sp.
CCCAGCGCCTCTTCGAGCTGATCGCACGGCTCAAGGCGCAGGGCGTGGGCATCGTCTACATCTCGCACCGCATGCAGGAGATCGCCCTGATCGCCGACCGCATCACCGTGCTGCGCGATGGCCGCAAGGTCGCCACGGTGGACGCCGCGACCACCAGCGCCGACCAGTTGATCGAGATGATGAGCGGGCGCAGCATCCAGAACATCTACCCGCACATCCGCTCGGCACCGGGCGAAGTGGTGCTGGAGGTCGAAGGCCTGAGTTCGCGAGGCGGTGTGCGTGGGGCCAGCCTCCAGGTGCGGCGCGGCGAAGTGGTGGGCCTCGCGGGGCTGGTGGGCTGCGGCAAGTCGGAGTTGTTCCGCGCCATCTACGGGCTCGATGCAGTCACCGAAGGCCGGGTGCTGTTCCAGGGCCGGGACCGCACGAACGCGAGCGTCTCGCGGTTGCTGCACGAGGGCCTCTTCTACCTGCCACCCGACCGCAAGGGCGAAGGGCTGGTGCTCGGATTCAGTTCGGCAGCCAACATCACGCTGCCACTGCTCTCCGGCCCCTTGCGCGGGCGTGGCGGCTGGCTGCGTCGGCGCCGCGGCGATGCGCTGGCGGCCAGTGCGGCCGAGCGCGTCGAACTGGCGCCGCGCAACCTCGTCAAACCGGTGGCGCTGCTCTCGGGCGGCAACCAGCAGAAGGTGATGTTCGCCAAGGGCATGACACGCGACGCGGTGCTTTATGTGTTCGACGAACCCACCGTCGGCGTCGACGTGGGCACGCGCAGCGCGCTCTACGAGGTGATCCGCGGCCTGTGCGAAGGCGGCGCGGCGGTTGTGTTGATCTCGTCCGACCTGCCCGAGGTGCTGCACCTCGCCCACCGCGCCTATGTGATGTGCCGCGGCGAGGTGGCCGGCGAATTGCGGGGTGACGCGATCACCGAAACCGCGCTGCTCAACCTGTTCTTCGGTGCCAAGGAAAACCCGCCATGAATCCGACTCCGACTCCGACGCCAACGCTGGCGACTCTCGACGCCACCTCTCCGGCTGCTCCGCCGAGCCCGCACCGGCGCGTGCTGGGCTGGCTTCGCAGCGCGTTCCTTGCGCTCGGCGTGCTGCCCTTCATGCTGATCATCGCGATCGTCGTGTTCGCGCTGCTCTCGGACCAGTTCCTGTCGGTGCAGAACCTCACCAACCTGCTGCGCCAATCGGTCTACCTGATCCTGGTGTCGCTGGGCCAGATGCTCGCGCTTGTCACCGGCGGCTTCGACCTGTCGGTGGGCACGGTGCTCGCACTGACCTCGGTGGTGTCGGCCTCGGTGATGCGCGAGCTCGCGCCGGCACTTCCCGATGCCGTCTGGCTGGTGATTGTCGGCGGCAGCATCGCGGGCTTGCTGGCCGGGCTGGTGGTCGGGCTGGTGAACGGGCTGGGAGTGGCGATCATCGGCGTCTCGCCCTTCATCGTGACGCTGGGCGTGCAGTCGATCGGCTTCGGCGCTGCGCTGTTCCTGACCGGCGGCGTGCCGGTCTCGGGCCTGCCGAGCGAGTTCAGCGACTGGTTCGGCTTCGGCACGCTGCTGGGGGTGCCGGTGCCCATCCTCGTGACGGCCGTCTGCGTGGTCGGCATGGGCCTGCTGATGAGCCGCACGCCCACCGGCACGCACCTGCTGGCGGTGGGCGGCAACGCCAAGGCGGCCATGCTCTCGGGCATCAAGACACGCCGGGTGCTGATGCTGGCGTACCTGATGTGCTCCGGCCTCGCGGCGATCAGCGGTCTGTTGCTGACGGCGCGGGTCGAGACCGGCGAAGCCAACCTCGGCGGCACGATCGCGCTCGAATCCATCGCCGCCTGCGTGATCGCCGGCGTGAGCTTGCGCGGCGGCATCGGCAGGGTGCCGAACGTGGTGCTGGGCGCCATTTTCATCGGCCTGGTGCAAAACGGCATGAACCTGACGAACGTCGGCTCCTACCTGCAGATGGTGGTGCTGGGCACGCTGCTGATCGTGGCGGTGATCGCCGACCAGATCCGCCACCGCATGATCGTGCCCGGCGGCTGATTCCAGCGAAGTTAGGGGCAGGCAAGGCCGGACAAGTCCGCTACCTTCCGAATCGGCGCGGCGAGGGGGCTCGGCTCGCGCAAGACAACACTCAGGAAGGACATCGCATGCGAATCACCGTGATTTCGGCCGCCATGCTGGCCGCTGCATTCTTGTCGGCCGCCGCGCCCGCTGAGGCCGCCACTGTCGTGATCGACGATTTCGACACCGACCAGAGCTTTTCGAGCTGCAACTTGCCCGGTCTGCAAAACCAGGCAGGCGCCATGATTTACGGACAACGGCTGTTCTCTGGCGGCTGCCAGAAGTTGCAGGCCGGCGGCACCATGACGGTCGCCAGCGGTGAGCTGAGCTACAGCGCCGGTGGAACCCAGTCGATCGGCGTAAATGCCTTCTATTCGGCGATTCTTCCGCCGGGCTCGGGCAACCCACCGGTGGCCGTCGACCTGACCGGCGGCGGCTCGAACGACGGGTTGCTGATGCGCATCCATGTCACCGGCCACACGCTGTTCACCTTGACTGTCGCCAATGCGAGCGAATCGGCCAGCCGCCAGATCGACCTGGCCCCAGGCGCGAGCTTCATCGACCTCGCACTGCCGTTCGCGAGCTTCAGCGCCGCCTCGGCCAGCCTCTGGCAAAGCGCCACGAGCGTCTCCTACAGCATCGCCGATCCCGGGCCGGTGGCGCCCAACACCCTCTACTCCGCTTCCGGCCAGATCGATTTCATCCGCGCCGTGCCCGAACCCGGCACCGGCGTGATGCTCTGCCTCGGCGTGCTGGCGCTGGCCGGTCGCGTGCGGCGAAAAGGCGTGGGCAGCACCGGCTGATCGCCGCCCAAGCGCCGCCCGAGCGTCACCAGGCTGGTCGGTGACATGGGTTGGAACAAGGCTTGCGTAACTACGGATGCGCACTCCTTTGGGGTGCATCGACAATCCGCCAGCCCATGCTCGCCCCTTCATCCTTGCCTTCACCCTTGCCCTCGACCGCCGCCCCTTCTTTCGACGTTCGCCCAGTCGTTTCCTCCCGCACGGTCGCCACGCCGCTGGTGAGCTTTCAGGGCGTCCAGAAAACCTACGACGGCGTCCACCTCGTCGTGCGGCAGCTCGATCTGGACATCCAGCGCGGCGAGTTCCTCACGCTGCTGGGGCCTTCGGGCTCGGGCAAGACGACCACGCTGATGATGCTGGCGGGCTTCGAATCGCCGACGTCGGGCGAGATCCTGCTCGACGGCAAGCCCATCACCCGCACGCCGCCGCACAAGCGCCAGTTCGGCATGGTGTTCCAGAACTACGCGCTGTTCCCGCACCTCACAGTCGGCCAGAACGTGGCGTACCCGCTGACCGTGCGCAAGGTCACCAAGGATGAGCAGGCTCGTCGCGTCGCCAAGGCGCTGGCCATGGTGCGGCTGACCGGCATGGGCGAGCGCCTGCCCTCGCAGCTTTCGGGCGGCCAGCAGCAGCGCGTGGCGCTGGCGCGCGCGCTCGTCTTCGAGCCGCAACTGGTGCTGATGGACGAGCCGCTGGGCGCGCTCGACAAGCAGTTGCGCGAGCACATGCAGATCGAGCTGAAGGAGTTGCACCGGCAGTTGGGCGTGACCTTCGTCTTCGTCACCCACGACCAGGGCGAGGCGCTGACCATGTCGGATCGCGTGGCGGTTTTCAACGACGGCGTGATCCAGCAACTCGCCGCCGTCGACGACATGTACGAGCGCCCGTCCAATCGATTCGTGGCCGGCTTCATCGGCGACAGCACGGTCGTCACCGGCACGCTCGAAAGCGGCGACGCGATGCGCCTGCCCGATGGCCGCCTGCTGGCCGGCGTGAACGTGAACGGCGCCAAGATCGGCTCGGCGGTCGAAGCCTGCGTTCGGCCCGAGCGCATCCTCGTGCGCCCCGGAGGCTCTGGTGGCAACACGCTGCAGGCCCGTGTCGACGGCGTGATCTACCACGGCGACCACTTGCGCCTTCTGTGCACGCTGGGCGACGGACGGACGGGCGCCAGCGTCAAGCTGCCGCTGGCCGATGGCGTGCCGCCGCAAGCCGGCCAGACCGTGACCCTCGAATTCCCCCCCGCGCTGACGCGCATCTATTCCCTTTGACCCATTCCCTTTGACAGTCCCTCGGGCCAAGGCTCGATTTCCGGAGACATCCCCATGAAGCACACCCTCCTTGCCGCCTTGCTGGGCACGCTCGCCCTGCCGGCGCTCGCCCAGCAATCGCTCACCATCGTCAACTTCGGCGGCGCCAACGCCAACGCGCAGAAGAAGGCCTACTACGAGCCGTTCGAAAAGACCGGCACCAAGATCGTGCCGGTCGAATACAACGGCGAGCAGGCCAAGATCAAGGCCATGGTCGAGACCAAGAAAGTCACCTGGGATGTGGTCGAGGTCGAATCGCCCGACGTCTCGCGCGGCTGCGACGAAGGCCTGTTCGAGAAGCTCGACTACAGCAAAATAGGTAGCAAGAGCGACTTCCTCCCCGCGGCCGTGAGCGACTGCGGCGTGGGCATCTTCGTGTGGTCCACGGTGATGGCCTACAACGCCGACAAGCTCAAGACCGGCCCCACCACCTGGGCCGAGTTCTGGGACGTGAAGAAGACCCCCGGCAAGCGCGGCATGCGAAAGGGCGCGCGCTACAACCTCGAGTTCGCGCTGATGGCCGATGGCGTGAAGCCGGCCGATGTCTACAAGGTGCTGGCCACCAAGGACGGCGCCGAACGCGCGTTCAAGAAGCTCACCGAACTCAAGCCCAACATCCAGTGGTGGGAAGCCGGCGCGCAGCCGCCGCAGTTCCTGGTGGCCGGTGACGTGGTGATGAGCACGGTCTACAACGGCCGCATCGACGCTGCCAACCGCGAAGGCAAGAACCTCAAGATCGGCTGGACCGGCGGCATCTACGACCTGGACTACTGGGTCATCCCCAAGGGCACGCCCAACAAGGACGCGGCGCTGAAGTTCATCGCCTTCGCCAGCCTGCCCGAGAACCAGGCGGTCTACGCGCAGAACATCGCCTACGGCCCGACCAACACCAAGACGCTGGCCAAGCTCGATGCCAAGGTGCTGGGCAACCTGCCAACCTCGCCGGCCAATTCGAAGGATGCGCTGCAATTCAACCTCGTGTTCTGGGCCGACCAGGGCGAGGAACTCGAGAAGCGCTTCGCTGCCTGGGCAACGCAATAAGGCGTAGCAGATGGCAGACACCACAGCCCTGCAGAAGCAGTTGGCGCGCGCCGACCGGCGCCGCCAATGGCGCGCGTTCTCGCTGACGCTGCCGCTGCTGGTGTTCCTGCTGCTGACCTTCCTGATCCCGATCGCCGCGCTGCTCAAGCGCGCGGTCGAGAACCCGGAGGTCGCGAACGCGCTGCCGCGCACCGTGGCGGCCATCGCGTCGTGGGACCGCAAGGCTACCCCCGCACCCGAGGCCTTCGCGGCCTTGACGGCCGACCTGGCGACCCTGCCGGACAGCTCCGATGCTGGCACGCTGGCGCGCCGCCTGAACAGCGAGGTGCCGGGCGCGCGCTCGCTGGTCATGGGCGCCTACCGCGCGCTGCCCATGGCCGGCACGCCCGCGGAGGTGAAGGCGAAATTGCTGGAGCTGGACCCGCGCTGGGCCGAGCCCAAGTATTGGCAGGCCATCGCCAAGAACGGCTCGCGCTGGACTGCCGATTACCTGCTCGCCTCGGTCGACCTGCGCCGCAACGCCGCCGGTGATGTGGAAGCCATGCCGGCCGAGCAGCGTGTGTACGCCCGCATCCTGGCGCGCACCTTCGAGATCAGCGCCGTCGTCACGCTGTTCTGCCTGTTGCTGGGCTACCCGCTCGCCTGGTGGCTGGCCAACCTGCCGACGCGTACTGCCAATGTGCTGATGATCCTGGTGCTGGTGCCGTTCTGGACTTCGGTGCTGGTGCGCGTGGCCGCCTGGATCGTGCTGCTGCAATCCGAAGGTCTGGTGAACCGCGGGCTGATGGCACTCGGCGTCACCGACCATCCGCTGGCGCTGCTCTTCAACCGCGTCGGCGTGATCATCGCGATGGTGCACATCCTGCTGCCCTTCATGATCCTGCCGCTCTACAGCGTGATGAAGAGCGTGCCGCCCACCTACCTGCGCGCGGCCGTGTCGCTCGGCAGCACGCCGCTGGCGGCCTTCTTCCGCGTCTACGTGCCGCAGACCTACCCCGGCATCGGGGCAGGTGCGCTGCTCGTCTTCATCCTGTCTATCGGCTACTACGTGACCCCGGCCCTGCTGGGCGGTGCGGACGACCAGATGCTCAGCTACTACATCGCCCGCTACACCAACGTCGAGATCAACTGGGGCATGGCCTGCGCGCTCGGCGCCCTGCTGCTCGCGGCCACGCTGGTGCTTTACGCGATCTACCGCAAGCTCGGCAAGGCCGAGTTGAGCCTGGGCTGACGCATGGGCAAGCTGCCACTCTTTCCTGCGTATTCGACCCTGGGCGACAAAGCTGCGTGGTGGGCCGTGCGCATCCTGTGCGTCATGGTGCTGCTGTTCCTGCTCGCGCCGATTCTCGTCATCATGCCGCTGTCGTTCTCCGACAGCTCCTTCCTCGTCTACCCGATCACAGGCTGGTCGACCAAGTGGTATCACCAGTTGTTCGAATCGGCCGACTGGGCCCGTGCCACCAAGAACAGCTTCATCGTCGCGCCCTCGGCCACCGTGCTCGCGACGGTGCTGGGCACGCTGGCGGCAGTCGGCCTCACGCGCACCGAGTTTCCGTTCAAGGGCTTGTTGATGAGCGTGCTGATCGCGCCGATGGTCGTGCCCATCGTCGTCGTTGGCGTGGCGACCTACCTCTTCTTCGCGCCCATCGGACTCGCCGACAGCTACATCGGCCTGATCATCGTGCACGCCGCACTCGGCGCACCCTTCGTGCTCACCACCGTGATGGCCACGCTCGCCGGCTTCAACCAGAACCTGGTGCGGGCCTCGCTGAGCTGCGGCGAAACACCGCTGAACAGCTTCTTCCGCATCACCCTGCCGGTGATCGCGCCGGGCGTGATCTCGGGCGCGCTGTTCGCGTTCGCGACCTCGTTCGACGAAGTGGTCGTCACCCTGTTCCTCGCTGGCGCGCAACAGGTCACCCTGCCCCGCCAGATGTTCAACGGCATCCGCGAGAACATCTCGCCGACGATCGCGGCTGTGGCCACGCTCTTGATCATCTTCACGACCAGCTTGCTGCTGGTGCTGGAGTGGCTGCGGGGGCGGCGACGCTGAGCGAACCTTTTCAGTCGTCGTTCGCAGCTCCCGGGCTGCGGCCGCCGGCTTCCATGAAGTTCGACAGGCCTTCCCGGCCCTGAGCTTGCGCAGCGGCCGCCAGGCCAACAGCGCGGCGCAACAGCGCATCGGGTTGCGCGCCATCTTGTGGGTACTGGCCAATGCCGATCGCCACCGCCACGGCCACGTCGTTGCCGCTGATCATGAAAGGCTGCATCAGCGCCTTCAACAGCTTGACGCCCACGCGGTCCGCATCGGCGGGCGCGAGGATGGAGCCGAGCAGCACGGCAAACGAATCGTCGCCGAGGGACGCCACCACATCGCTCGCGCGCACCCCGGCGCGCAGCCGCACGCCGACCTTGCGGCGCAGCACGTTGGCCGACTCACGGCCGAGCCGCGCTTCGGTCGTCGACAAGCCCTCGACGCGCAGCGCCAGCACGGCCATCGGCGCGGGCTCGCGTTCGCGCAGCGCGAGCAACTGGCTCATGTGCTCGATCAACTGCTGCTGGTGCGGCAGGCCGGTTTCCAGATCGGTGGCGTAGGCCTTGCGCGCGTCGCGCTCCAGGCGCTTGCGCTCGATGGCGGCGCGCAGGCGCGGTGCGAGTGATGACGCCACGACCGACTCAGCAGCCTCGCCCGGCGCCCAGGTGATCACGTCCTGCGCGCCGCGCTCCAGCCAGGCCAGCATCGCGGCCGGCTCGGCCTGCGGCCCTGCCACCACGGCGGCAGTGTCGCCGCCCGCGTAAGCCAGCACCTGCTGCGCATCCGCATCGTCGCCCTGCCCTGCGGCCAGCAGCAGCACATCGCACTCTTCGCTCGCGAGCTTGGCCAGGGCCTGATCGCGGTTGTCGCAGGCATCCAGCGTGAACGGGCCGAAGGGCGAGGCTTCCAGCGCAGCGACGATCTCGCTGGCGAGCGGAAACAGGCTGACGATGTGCAAGGGTGTGGCTGACATGAGGCGGCGGGGTGTGAAGCTGGCGGGTTGGAGCTGGCGGTAAGAAGGCTGCGAGCGAGCCTGCGGGAGCGTTCATTGTGATGCCGCTGCGGCGGGTGTGAGGGCGAGAAATACCCGGCGGATTCAGCGACCGCGCGCAATCTCAGACTGCACGCTGGAGCCCGGTGCCACGCCGCCCAGCACCGGCGCATTGCTGTAGCCGGATGTCGTGGCGCAGCCAGACAAGCCGGCAGTGGCAAGCACGGTCAGGATCACACTGGCGACGGCGGAGGGGATGCGCATGGTCAGGGGACGATAGCAGGCGGCGCGCCGCCATCGCGACGAGCCGCTTATGTCTTGTAAAGACCTTCAGCACTGTACGCGTACGTCCGATATCGGGGCAAGCGCGGCAGGCCCCGTGCTTCATAGGGGCCACAAATGGCGCATCCAGCACAAACAACCGGAATTCACTGATGAACTTGAACGATATGAAAATCGGCCAGCGGCTTGGCTTCGGCATTGCGGTCGCGGCGCTGCTGCTGGTCGCGATGGTCTGGATCGGCATCTCGCGCATCGGTGCGGTCAACACCATGCTCGACACGATCGCCGATGATCGCCTGCCCAAGATCGTGGCGATCAAGGACATGAAGGAGAACATCCGCACGCGCGCATCGATCGTCCGCAACATCGTGATCCTGTCCGATGCGGCCGACATGAAGAAGGAAGGCGAGACGCTCGCCATCCTTCGCGAGAAGTACACCAAACTGGACGCGCAACTGGAGCGCACCATCGTCGCGCCTGCCGGCAAGGCCGCCTTCGCCAACGTTCGCACGGCGGTGGCGGCGATCGTCGACCCGACCAACCAGGTCGTGCAACTCGGCCTGCTCAACAAAAACGAAGAAGCGACGCAGTTGCTGCTCGGCACCGTGCGCCCGCTGCAAGACAAGGCGCTCGATGCGCTCGAAGACCTGTCGAAGATCATGATCGACTCGACCGAGAAGTTCCAGGCCGAAGCCGCCGACACCTATCGCGCCGCGCTCATCCTGCTGATCGCCCTCGGCACCGCCGCCGTCGGCGTGCTCGTGTTCTTCGGCTGGCTGCTGGTGCGATCGATCACCCGCCCGATCAATGAAGCCGTGGCCGTCTCGCGCGCCGTGGCCGCTGGTGACCTGAGCGTGCACATCGAAGCCTCGGGTCGCAGCGAAACCGCCGAGCTGCTGATGGCGCTCAAGGCCATGCAGGGCAGCCTGGTGACGGTCGTCGACAACGTGCGCCGCAACTCCGAGAGCGTGGCCACCGCCAGCGCGCAGATCGCGCAAGGCAACAACGACCTGAGCGCACGCACCGAAGAGCAGGCCTCTGCCTTGGAGCAAACCGCTGCCTCGATGGAAGAGCTCAGCTCCACCGTGCGCCAGAACGCCGACAACGCCAAGCAGGCCAACCAGCTCGCGATGAGCGCCTCGACCATCGCCATCAAGGGCGGTGACGTGGTCGGCCAGGTCGTCGACACGATGAAGGGCATCAACGACTCGTCGAAAAAGATCGCCGACATCATCGCGGTGATCGACGGCATTGCCTTCCAGACCAACATCCTGGCGCTGAACGCCGCGGTCGAAGCCGCCCGTGCCGGTGAACAAGGCCGCGGTTTTGCGGTGGTGGCGAGCGAAGTGCGCAGCCTGGCGCAGCGCAGTGCCGAGGCGGCCAAGGAGATCAAGACCCTGATCGTCGACAGCGTGGAACGAGTGGGCCATGGCACGGCGCTGGTCGACCAGGCCGGTACGACCATGACCGAGATCGTCGGCTCGATCCGCCGCGTGACCGACATCATGGGCGAGATCAGCGCGGCGAGCACCGAGCAGAGCGCAGGCGTGGCACAAGTGGGCGAAGCGGTGACGCAGATGGACCAGGCAACGCAGCAGAACGCGGCGCTGGTCGAAGAGAGCGCAGCGGCTGCCGAAAGCCTGAAGGCGCAGGCGCGCCAGTTGGTGCAGGCGGTGGCGGTGTTCAAGCTCACGGCCGATGCGGTCGCTCATCGTCCGGCCGCGTCTGTTTCGACACCCGCGTCGTTCGACACCTACAAGGCGCCCGTCGCCAAGGTGGAGCGCCGCGGGCCGAACCGCGCGACCAATGTCGTGCGGCCGGCCTTCAAAGCAGCGCCCGCCAAGGGCAAGGCCAAGGTCGATTCCGCGGCGCCGGTCGCGGTTGCCTCGGCGTCTGTGATCAGCGCGGCTGCGGACAGCACGGGAACGGACGACTGGACTTCTTTCTGATCTCTTTCTGACCCTGTCGACCGACGATCGATCACACGATGGACACGCAGGTTTGCGCCTGCGTGTCCATCGTGCTTTCTGATGATGCTCAGACCCCGACACAACCGGTTCGACGTATCCCTAAAACATAGGATAGCCAGCTCCCTCTCTCGTCGCTCCTCAGGAGCTTTTGCATGAAGCCAGTCGTCCTGCAGGAATCCGATCCCCACGTGGTGATCGCGCTCCACAAAGACCACCGGATTCGCGTCGTGGTGCCTCACGACAAACAATCCAACCGGTGGGCCATCCATGTCTACGTGGCCTACGACGGCGGTCGAGAGATGGTCCTGGCGCAATTGCCCGAGTCTGCGCAGACGCGGGAAGACGCGGTGGCCGCCGGGCTGGGTTTCGGCGTGGAGGCGATCGACCGAAAACTGAGGGCGGAGCGACGCGGTTGATAGCCAGCCCTGCCAAACGCCCGAACTGCGCCGGCCAAGACCCCCTTTTCGACCGCCCGCGCCAACAGCCGGCTCGCAAAATGATGTGAACAATCATGGAGCGGCCTGTGGCTCGTCTGGACCTCGACACGCTGACCCGGTGGATCACCGCGGCGGCCATTCAACACCCGAAGCGGCTCGACCTCATCGTCGCCGAGCGCGCAGGCGTCGGCAAACGGCTCGCCCGCCGCGTGTTGCGCCGCCTCGTCGAACGGCATTGGCTGGTCGACACCGGCACCGCGCGAAAGCCCTTCCACCGCCCCGGCCTGCTGCGGCAGGTGGTGCACACCTACGCGCTCGAAGGCCTGCAGGAAGACCAGCCCTGGGCGCGTGATTTCGCGCCATTCTTCCTGCTGCCGGGCGAGGTCAACACCATGGTCCAGCATTCGTTTTGCGAGCTGCTGAACAACGCAATCGAGCACAGCGGCGGCACGCATGTCACGGTCTCCATTCGCCAGACCGCGAGCCATGTGCAGTTGCTGGTGTCGGACGACGGCAAGGGGCTGTTTCAGCGCATCGCCGAGACCTCGCACATCAGCGATGTGCGCCTGGCCATGTTCGAGTTGAGCAAGGGAAAATTCACCAGCCAGCCGCAGATACACAGCGGCCAGGGGCTCTTCTTCACCTCGAAGCTCGCCGACGTGTTCGACCTGCATGCGAACGAAACGGCGTTCCAGCAACGCGAATGGGACGGCCGCGGCTGGTGGCCGCGCAGCGCGCTCAAGCGCCAGGGCACCTCGGTGTACGTCTCGATCCTGCTGGACACGAAGCGCACGCTGGACTCGGTGCGCCGCACTTACAGCGTGGATGCGCGCGGAGCCGGCTTCGATCGGACCATCGTGCCGCTGGGCCTGATGACCTCGACCTTGTCGGGATTGGTCTCGCGCGCGCAAGCCCGGCGCGTCGTGGCCGGTCTCGCCGCCTTCGATCAGGCCGAGCTGGACTTCGACGGCGTGCCGGAAATCGGGCATGCCTTCGCCGACGAGTTGTTTCGCGTGCTGGCGCAGGAATCGACGCGGACCGAGCTGTTCCCGATCAACATGTCGCCCGCGGTGGCGGCGATGGTTTGCGATGTAAGCCGCATCCCGGAAGCGGTGACCGCACCCCAGGAATCTTCTACTGCAATCGCCTGATCAGCCCTGGCGACGCTTCATCAGGAAGCCGACGACGCCCAGGCCCGCCAGCAGCATCGCGAGCGAGGTAGGTTCCGGTACGACCGGCACGGTGGTGGAGGTCAGCGAGTAGTAGCCCACCACTCCGTCGACGGTTCCGGTCAGCGAATACGCATAGGAACCCGCGGCCAGCGCCACCGAATGAGAGGTGCTACCGGTGGTTCCGCTGAAGGCGAATGAGGCGGAGACGGGCGCCAATGTCACCGTGTCGATGATGGTGTATTGCCCGCCGGTGATGCTGAAAAGCGTCCCCAGGTTGTTGGTGACGACTGTGCTGGTCAGGACCTCGGCCGACGCGAGCGTGAAGGTGTAGAGGTCGGCGAACGCGCCCGCCCCCACGAAGCCGGGCGTGTTCGGCAACGCGAACGATGCCTCCAGCAAGTCGTGCGGGCCGAAGTCGAAGGTGGCGGCCTGAGCGCCGAAAGCCGCCGTGGCAACGGCCAGTGCGGCGGCGAGTCTTGTCAGATTCATGCGATTCCCCCTGTGAAAAGTCGTCACGTTGCGCGGCTGTTGCACAACAGCTTCAGAATTTTTTAACGCCTGGCAACGTTTTGACATTCTCAGTCACCTGAATTCAGGGCGTCAAGCCCCTAGTTGTGTCGCGCAATCCATCGGACCCGACCGCCGAAAAGCCGGCCGCCAGCAGAAATTGCTGCAGTGCAGCACAATCAGCTCTTCAGAGCCGCGCCTCCGACGATCTGCCTTTGAGCCCCCGATCGGCCCGGCCGAACTTTCTCTCGCTGCCGCCTCATGAATCCTGTTTCACCTGCCGCCCGCTCGTCTGCTGAAAACCCCTCCGCCGCGTCCGATCCCGCCGCCTCCACCAACGCCGACAAGGCCTTCGTGCCGGCCGTCATTGCGCTCGGTGTCGGCGGCTTTGCCATCGGCACCGGCGAATTCGTCATCATGGGTTTGCTGCCGGAAGTGGCGCGTGACCTGAACGTCACCATTCCGGAGGCGGGCCATGTGATCAGCGCTTATGCGCTCGGCGTGGTCATCGGCGCGCCGGTGCTGGCCGTGCTCGCGGCGCACTGGCCGCGCCGCGTGTTGCTGGTGGCGCTGATGGCCTTGTTCGCGGTCGGCAATCTGGCGAGCGCGCTGGCGCCCGGCTACCTGTCGCTCAACCTGCTGCGCTTTTGCGCCGGGCTGCCGCACGGCACCTACTTCGGCGTGGCCGCCCTGGTGGCCGCCTCGCTCGCCCCGCCGCACCGACGTGCCAGCGCGGTCGGGCTGGTGATGCTGGGGTTGACGAGCGCCACGCTGGTCGGCGTGCCGGTCGCCGCCTGGCTGGGGCAGCACTGGGGATGGCGCGCGGCGTTCGTGCTGGTCGGCGTGATCGCCGCCGCAGCCTGCGTGCTGGTGCACCGCTTTGTGCCCAACCTGCCTGCCGCCCATGGCGCGAGCCCGCTGCGTGAACTGGGCGCGCTGGCGCGGCCGCAGGTGTGGTTGACGCTGGGCATCGGCGCCATCGGCTTCGGCGGCATGTTCTCGGTGTTCAGCTACATCAAGCCGCTGCTGACCGAAGTGACCGGCATGCCCGTGAGCGCGGTGCCGTTGGTGCTGGCGCTCTTCGGCCTTGGCATGGTGGCCGGCAACCTGGTCGGCTCGCGGCTGGCCGACAAATCGCTGATGCGCACCATCGCCGGCCTGCTGGTGTGGGATGCGCTGGTGCTGGGCGCCGTGATGTTCACCGCGCCGAATGCCGTCGCCATCTCGATCAACGTGTTCCTGGTAGGCACCATCGTGGCCATCGCGCCGGCCTTGCAGATCCGCCTGATGGATGTGGCGGGCGACGCGCAAACGCTGGCCGCCGCGCTCAACCACTCGGCCTTCAACATGGCGAATGCGCTCGGCGCCTGGCTGGGCGGCGTCGCCATCGCGGCCGGCATGGGCTGGACCTCGACGGGTTGGGTCGGCACGCTGCTGGCCTTCGGCGGCATGGCGGTGTTCGCGGCTGCGGTCTGGCAGGCGCGGCGCACTCGGCGCACTCGAGGGTTCGTGCCGGCCGTCTGACGCCTTTCGAGCGGCGCCGCCGAGCCCGGTGGCGTCCTACGTGATTTGCGATTCTTCTCCGACTGGCTTCACCTCGCCCACGGCAAAAAATGCCGCTGTGCCAACGAGGGAGAACTTTTCATGAGACAAGAATCAACGCAGCGAACAAGCCAGGGCCTGGACCTTCGCACCGTGTCAATGGCGGCCGTGACCGTGGTTGCCGCCATCATCGGCGCGGTGTTGCTCTTCTCGTATGTGAACCTGCTGAACGAAGCCGTCGAACGCGGTGTTCGCTTGCGCTATGCGCAGCAGTCGGGGGATTCGGCATCGCCCTCGAAGAGCGCAGCCGAAAGCGTTGGCCTGGCGCTGGAAAATTCGGTGACGCAGTTCGCCGCGGCTTCTCGTCAACGCGCTGCCAGCTTCGCTCGCGTCGATCGCTGAAGAACCGGAGTAAACGCTTGGGTTAGCCGATCGGGAGAGGGCGACATCCTCGTCGCGCCCTTCCCGTTCGATCACTTCCTGCTTACTTGCCGGTTTCCGCGTAGGCCAGGCGGGCCGCCGTGTGGGCCTTCAAACGCTCGGCTGCGCCGGGCAACTTGGCCTTGACGGCACGCTTGGCGCGGTGCACGTTGTCACGCAAGACGTGCAGTTTGGTTCTGTTTCTCTGAGCTTGGGTAGCCATATAGATCTCCGTTGATGAGGCGACAGGGTACAGGAGTACTGAAACCCGCTGCGCTACGCCGACGCTTTCGCCCTAGCCGGCAGCTTCCAATCCGGCCGGATGAAGTGGCAGGTGTAGCCATTCGGCAGGCGTTCCAGGTAATCCTGATGCTCCGGCTCGGCCTGCCAGAACGGGCCGACGGGCGCCACTTCGGTCACCACCTTGCCCGGCCACAGGCCCGAGGCGTTCACGTCGGCGATGGTGTCTTCGGCCACGCGCTTTTGCGCATCGCTCTCGTAGAAGATCGCCGAGCGGTAGCCCAGCCCGCGGTCGTTGCCCTGGCGGTTGAGCGTGGTCGGGTCGTGGATCTGGAAGAAGAATTCGAGCAGCTTGCGGTAGCTGATGCGCGCCGGGTCGAAGATGATCTCGATCGCCTCGGCATGCGTGCCGTGGTTGCGGTAGGTCGCGTTCGGCACGTCGCCGCCCGAGTAGCCCACGCGTGTGGAGATCACGCCGTCGTAGCGGCGAATCAGGTCCTGCATGCCCCAGAAGCAGCCTCCGGCCAGCACAGCACGTTCTTCGGTCATGGTTTGTTCTCCAAAGTGGTTGAAGGGTTGGTCGCGGTGGTCGCACGAATCTTTCAGCGCAACAACGCCACGATCTGCGCCGCCTGCACCGCGCCCGATTGGCGCGAAGTCTCGCGGCCGCCGGCGAGCTTGACGAGGGTCGGAATGCTGCGGATGCCGAAGCGGCTCGCGGTCTTCGGGTTGTCGTCGCTGTTCACCTTGACCAAGATAGCACGGCCTTTCAATTGCTTCGCGGCCAGCTCGAATTGCGGCGCCATGCCCACGCACGGCCCGCACCACGGCGCCCAGAAATCGACCAGAACCGGCAATTCCGTGCGCTCGGTGAAGCGCTCGAAGTTCGAATCGTTCAGTTCGACAGGCCGGCCGGCCAACAAAGCCTGACCGCACTTGCCACACACGGGGTCCTCGGCCAAGCGCTCGGCCGGCACCCGGTTGGTCGCCTGGCAATGGCTGCAGACAACATTCATTCGGTTCGATTCCATCGCGCTGAGTTGGTGACATTCGGCGTGATGTCAAGCCGGGGGCTTCGAACGCGACAAGTGGCACGGCCTCACTAGAATCCGCGCCCCTGTCTGCCTTGCCCCAACCGAACCCGAACCCCATGGACATCGTCATCGACGAACAATTGAAAGCCTACATCGATCCCCTCACCGCGGACGAACACGCCGCGCTGGAGCGCAGCATCCTGGCCGAGGGCTGCCGCGATGCGCTGGTGCTCTGGGGCGATGTGCTCGTCGACGGCCACAACCGCCACGGCATCTGCCTTCAGCACGGGCTGCCCTTCCAGACGGTGCAGAACACGCGCTTCCAGTCCATCGAAGACGTGCACCTGTGGATGATCGACCAGCACCTGGGCCGGCGCAGCCTCTCCGACTTTCAGCGCGGCGTGCTGGCGCTGCGCCAGCGCGAGATCGTGGCGGAACGGCGGGCGCAGCGCGCGGCCTCTCTGGGTCTCGGCACCGCAACGCCGAGCACGGCGCCTGCCGATGGTGGCGTCGTCAAAGCCCCGCAGCCACTCGACACCCGCGAAGCCCTGGCCAAGGCCGCGCGCCTCAGCAGCAGCCAGGTCGTGATGATCGAAAAGATCCAGAAGCAGGCCGCGCCAGAACTGGTGGCCGCCCTGCGCGCCGGCACGATCTCCATCAACGCCGCAGCAGCAGTCGCCAGCTTGCCCGCCGAAGAACAAGTGGCCGCCGCAGCCGCCGGCAAGGAGGAGTTGAAGCAAGCTGCGAAGCGCGTGCGCGATGCCAAGCGCAAGCCGGCTGCCGAGCCGGGCGCCGCACCCTGGGAAGGCGATGACCCGGAAGAGTCTTTCGATGCGCTTCGCCAGCGCGCGGCCAACCTGGCTGCGGAGAACGCGGTGCTGCGCCAGAAGGTGGCCGAGCTGCAGGCGCAGTTGGAGCAGAAGCGACTGCAGATGGCGGAGGGTTAACGAGGGCTGCGAGCGGCCTTCTTGGGGTTGTCGGCACGCGGCACATCCGCCACAGCTGATGACCCACCGTTCGCCTGATCGAGCCACAACAGCGCATCGACATGCGTCATGAAGTGTTCGAGGTAGGCCGGCGACAGCTCGCGCATGGTGGTGAGCGCGCGGTGCACCAGGTGGTGCGAGTTGAGCGGTCCGGCCTTTTCGGGCACCTTGGCGAGTGATTGGGTCAGGCGGCGATCGGCGCTGAGCTTGGACCAGGTGCTTCGAAAGTACGCGAGCGACTTCAGGTCGGGTGGCGCGAAGGAAGTCGGTATGGCTTCGTTCGTTGCCAGGCTGTTTCGATGCGGTGACGCTTGGCCGGCGATGTGATCGATCAGTTCGGCAAGCGGCCCGCGCTGGGTTTGGCGCGGCGCTGCAACGTTGCGGCTCACCTCCTTGCCATCAGCAGAAGGAGCCTTGCCGAGGTCATCGCCATAGGCCGACATCAGCACGAGCAGCTTGTCGTCGAGCAGCCGCCGGGCCGCACCGCCATGCCCGGCCGCGCGCGTCGCCATCACCTCGATGAACCGAAAGCGCACAGGGTCGAAGCGATGATCGCCACGCTCTCGCCATGCGGCCAGCGTCGCGACGATGTCCACGGCCTGCAGCACGGACGCGCCGCCGAAGGACGCGTCGCTATCCACGAGGCTTCACATCCCCATTGGACGGCCGCGGTGTCGGCGCCATCTCCACGCGCCGGTTCTTCGATCGACCCTCGGCATCGGCATTCGAAGCCACCGCCTGCTCGGACCCGAACGCCGCCGCGAACACCGAGGCCGCCGGGATGCCCTCTTCGATCAAGGTCCGCGTGACCGTCAAGGCCCGTTGCGCCGACAGCTCCCAGTTGTCGGCGAACTGGCGGTTGCCGCCGCGCACCTGGCGGTCATCGGTGAAGCCGCTCACCATCAGGATCTCGTCGCGGGCTTGCAGATACGCCGTCAGCGGCGCGGCCAGGCTCTTCAGCAGTTGCCGGCCTTCGGGCTGCAGCTCGGCAGCGTTCACGGCGAACAGCACGCTGCCGCTGATGCCGATGCGGCCGTTGTTCAGCGTCACGCGGCCGGCGGCCAGCGGCCCGGCCAAGGCCTTCTCCAAGGCGTGCAGCCGCTGCGCCGCGACCTGCCGTTGCTTGACCTCGGATTCCAGCTTCGTCGCCAGTTCCAGCTGCATGCCGAGCGCGCACACCAGGATCAGCACGAAGGCACCCAGCAGCCCGGCCATCAGGTCGCCGAAGACGGCCCACACCGGCACGGTAGGCTCCATGCCGGCGCCCATGTCATCGAGTTCGGTCATCACGCTTCGCTGTCTGCCAGGGCGCGCTGTTCGGCGCGTTCCTGGCTGAGCTGCTGAAGGTCTTCGACGATCTGCTTCTGCGACATGATGCTGAGGTCGATGACCTCACGCGCCTGCGCCACGTAATAGGCCAGTTGCTCATCGCTGCGAGCGGTCGATTTGGCGAGCGCGCCTTCGATGCGCTGCAGGTGCGCGCCCAGCTTGTCGTTCGATTGCGCGAACAGCTGCACCGCGAACCCGAAGGCCTCGCCCAGACTCGCCACCTCGACGGCGCTGCCGGTGATCTGCGCGGCCACCTCCGCCATCTTGCCGGTCTCTGCCGCGGCGTTGTCGGTGAAGCGGGTGCCGATGCGGTCCAGCAAATCGGCCGAGTTACCGACCAGCGCGTCTATCGCTGCGCGCTGTTCGGTCGAGGCATGGTTCACCGCATCGAGCACCGTCGCGAGCGTGCCGAGCAGGCGGCTGCGCTCTTCCAGCAGGGTGTTGTCGCGCACCATGCTGTCGGAGAGTTGCTGGCGCAGTTCGGCGATGACCTCGGCGGCGGCGCGCGGCGCTTCCGAGGCGGCCTGCACCAGGCGGGTGATCTCGGTGATGGTGTGGCTGGCGTGGGCTTCCGATCGGGCCGCGATGTCGCGCGCGATCTGCGCCAACGTGTGGCTGATGGCCTGCTGCTGGCTCACGGTGTGAGCGCCTGCCTGCTGCCACTCCTGCTGCAGCGACGTGGCCATGGTTTCGAGCGAGCCGGTCCAGGCGGCGAGGCGTTGCTGGTCTTTCGACGCCATCTCCGTTTGCAGGCTGCCGTGCGCGGCTTCCACCGTCTGCAGCAACGAGGCCGAGTGCTGCTCGAAGCGCGCCGCCACGGCTGCCAACGCGCCTTGTGTGTCGCGCGAGAGGCTTTCGCTGACGCGCTGGTGCTGCGCGAGCGCGCTGCGCCAGTGTTGGGAGACACCAGCGACGGTGGTATCGAGGCGAGTCGAAACAGCGTCGACCAGGGACGCAGAGCGTTGCTCGAAGGTCGCCGCAAACTGGTCCAGCGAAGTCCGCGAATCCTGCGTCAACACGTCGAAGCGGGTCGAGAGGCCGGCGAGCTGCTGCTGCACGCTGCGTTCGATGGCGGCATTCAAGCCGGCCGCTTCGCGCGCGATGCCTGCCATCGTGGCTTCGACGACCGGCTGGATCGTGGCGCCGGCCGCGCGGGCGCTGTCGGTCAGGCTTTCCTTCAGGGACTTGCCGACGGATGTGGCGAGACCTGCATAGGCCGCCTCAGCCTGCCCGTGGAAACGGTCCTGGCTGGTGAGCAGGCGCTCGTTCAGCACCTGGCTTTGCTGCTCCATCGCGGCCATCATCGTTTGCAGGCGATCGACCAGTTGTGGCATCGCTGCGGCTTGTTGTTGCAGCAGCTCGAAGGATTCGTCGCGTCTGTGGGCGCGGGAGAAAACGCGCAGGGTCGTCGCGATGCGCGTGTCGAGCGACTGCGCGGCTTGCACCCTGTCGCGTCGGCACAAGGCCGAGAGCAGGCCCAGCATCGCCGAGGCGGCCACACCGGCAACAGACGTGCCAAAGGCCAGCCCCAAGCCCTTGACCGGAGCCGAGAGCGACGCGCGCACCGCCTGCACATCGGTCGCGTTCTCCAGCGCCAGACCGGTGCCGTTGAGCGTGACCACCATGCCGAGGAAGGTGCCCAGCATGCCCAGCAGCACCAGCAAACCGGCCAAGTAGGGCGTGAGGGCCGGGCCGGGCAGGCCGACGCGTTCGCCTTCGATGCGCAGGCGCACGGCGTTTTGCAGTGAGGGGTGCAATGCGGCGAGCCAGGGGCCGAGTCCGACCGGGGGCGTGCTCGTCTCTGAGACCGTGCGCGTCAGCGTGGCGGTGGCCTCGTGGAAGCGCCGCAACTCCAGCGCACCCATCAGGTAGAACGCGCCGATCAGCAGCGTGATCGCGAGCGCCAAGGTATTCGTGCCGACATAACCAACGCCGACCCAGCCGATGGCGGCCAGGCCCACGACGAAGGCGATGTAGTGAAGAGATCTGTTCATGGGCTGCTTGTCGATGTCGAACGAAGGGCGGCGAGCAGCCCTTCGACCGGTTGCATTCGGATATCGAGTTCGGCGATCAGCACGCCTTGCACGTCGTGGGCGAAGGCGCTCAACCACTCGCTGGTGGCGTCCATCGCCGGCGTGTCACTATGCGCTGCGGGCTCGGCTCGCGCCAGGCGGTCGAACTGCTTTTCGAGCAGTGTGGGCACGGTCGCGAGCAGGTGGTGCTCGCGTGGCCCCAGCAACTGCTCCATGACGGCATCCATCGCCGCGAGCCGGGCCATCGCCGGCGAGCGGCCCGCGAGCGCTGTGCGCAAGCGCGCACGCAAGGGGCCGATGCTCGCCTCCATCGCCTGTTGCCGGGCGACGTAGCGGCGGCGGTGGGGCGTGAAGTCGCGGGTGGTGTCGGGCGTGATGTCGGCGGAGACGCTGCGGTCGGTTGCATGCGATATCGCCCTCGCCTTGTCGGCGCCGAGCGCGTTGTCACGAACGATGGCGCTCGTCAACGCGGCCCGCACGCGAGCGCACTCGGCCTCGTCGGCGTTGATGGATGTCTTGGCGACGCCAGACGCGGCGGGCGCCGGCGCCGGGCTGCCATCCAGCGCTGCGGAGAGCGCGATCGCATCGGTCCAGGCGAGCCACTGGCTCAACCGGTCCGCAAACACCTGTTTGGATTCGGGGACATCGAGGTCACCGAGGCTGGCGAGCCATCGAACGAGCGCCGAGCCGGTGAAACCTGCGCGCCGTGACACTCGCACCATATCGCCAGTTGGAAAAACCGAGCAGTCTACACTGCCCCTCCTTCCGGGCCTGGCCGACCCTCTGCACTCATTCCACGAACTGCTCGCTCCCCACCACGCCGAGCTTGGTCACGCCGACGCGTTGCGCCGCCGCCAGGACACGGGCAACAGCCTCGTACTCGGCCGCCTTGTCGGGCCGCAGGTGCACCTCGGGCTGATCGGGCAGCGCCGCCGCCTGCTGCAGGCGCGATTCGAGCGCGTCTTCGGTCGGCACGGCCTCGCCGTTCCACAGCACATGGCCATCGGCTTCCACATCGATGCGCACGACCTCGGGCGGTGTCGCAGGCGGTGGCGGGTTGCCGTTGGGCAGATTGAGGTTCACGGCGTGCAACTGGATCGGGATCGTGATGATCAACATGATCAGCAGCACCAGCATCACGTCGATGAGCGGCGTGGTGTTGATGTCGGAGATGACTTCGGTATCACCCGAGTTGCCCGCACCGATGTTCATGGCCATGTGTTTTCTCCGGAAAGCTTCAGTGGGTACGTCATGCTCAGCCCTTCGGCGGCGGTTCGGTGATGAACCCGATCTTGGTGATGGCCGCCCGCTGGCAGGCCAGCAGCACCCGGCCCACGCCTTCGTAGCGCGACTTGGCATCGCCGCGGATCTGCACCGCCGGCTGCGGCTCCTTCACCGCCACCACCTTGAGGCGTTCGAACAGCGCGGCCTGGTCACTCACCGGCTGGGCGTTCCAGTAGATGGCGCCTGCCCGGTCGACCGAAATCTCGATGTTCTCCGGTTTGGTCTGGCGCGCCACGTTGCGCTCCTTGGGCAACTCGACCGCCACCGTCTGCGTGACGACCGGGATGGTGATCAGGAAGATGATCAGCAGCACCAGCATCACATCGACCAGCGGCGTGGTGTTGATGGCGGCGACCACGCTGTCGTCACCCGCCGATGAATCCTTCAGGCCGAAACTCATGGCGGTCTCAGGCCCGCGCTGCGGCGCCGAGCGGTACGTCCTGCGATCGCTTGGCCGACGCAGGCGGGTCGGCCGGCGGCGTGCCCTGGAAGCCGTTGGGCGCGGCGCCCAGCAGCACGCGGTTCACATCGGTGCCGAAGCGGCGCGCGGCATCCAGCAGCACCTTGTTGCGGCGCACCAGCCAGTTGTAGCCGAGCACTGCCGGCACGGCCACGGCCAGGCCTATGGCGGTCATGATCAGCGCCTCGCCCACCGGGCCGGCCACCTTGTCGATCGAGGCCTGGCCGGCGATGCCGATGGCCGTCAACGCGTGGTAGATGCCCCAGACGGTGCCAAAGAGGCCGACGAAGGGCGCAGTCGAGCCGACCGTCGCGAGCAAGGCCAGGCCTTCCTGCTGGCGCGCCTGCACGTCGTCGATGGCCTGCTGCAGGCTGGCGCCTATCCAGTCGTTGCGGTCCACGCTCTCGGAGACCTTGCCGTGGTGTTGCTGCTCGGCGGCGATGCCGGTCTCGGCGATGTAGCGGAAGGTGCTGCCTGCCGGCAGTGTCTTCGCGCCCGCCTGCAGGTTCTCGGCGCCAAAGACCGCGCGGCGTGCCGCCCTGGCTTCACGGGCGAGCTTCAGGCTTTGCACCAGCTTGGTCGCGAGCACATACCAGCTGCCGAGGCTAAAGAGCACCAGGATGAGCAACGTACCGCGCGCCACCACATCGCCCTGGTTCCATAGCGCATCGATGCCGTAGGGGTTGGCGACCGTTTCCCTAGCGACACCCAGGCCGCCTTGGGCAAAGGCGGGTTCGATGAAGGCAGCAGCGAGCGTGGCAACGACGAGCGCGGCGCGGGCTAGCGGCCCGGCGGTGAGGATCCAACGGGATGACATGGCGTGTTCCTTGAGAGCAAATAGAGAAGATGAAGAGGGGAAGGCGCGAGGACCGGCGTTCACTCGGCCGCCTTGAACTCGAAGTTCTGGATCGCGACGATCTCGTCGGCGCCGGTGCTCTGGCAGCCGTACTGCAGCATCGCGTTGCGCACCGAGGCGTCGAAGAGGCCGCGGGGTTTGGAGGAGAGGATGTCCACCTGCACCACCTTGCCGCTGCGGATCGTGGCCTGCGCGCGCACCGTGCCGCCGATGCCATCCTGTTCCGCGCGCCGCGGCAAGGTCGGTCTGACCATGCTCGGGCAGACCACGCCGATCGCCACCGGCTCGGTGTGCTGCGGCGGAGCGGCTACCGCCACGACAACCGGTGCAGACGTTGGCTTCACGTCGACCGGCGGCGGCTCGGCCGTGACAGCGGTGATGGTGGGCGCGGGCGCCTGCACCGCGACCTGAACCTGCGGCGGGGGCACGTAGGCGGGCGGCGGCGGCGCGAGCTTGGGCGCGACCTTCACGACCTGCTTGGGCGGCTCGGGCGGCGGGGGGGGGGGCGGCGGCTTGATCTCGTCGATCAGGCGCACCTCGACCGGCGCACGTACCGCATCGACGACTTTTTGCGCCAGCCCCGAGACCAGTGCATAACCGATCAGCAGGTGCACCAGCACGACCACGCCGAAGCCGACGGCGTGGCTCCCACCGTCGGCTCGGGCAGGCGTGACCGGCTCGAACGAGCCGGGCGAATTCATCGAGTTCATCGGATAGGCGAGTTGCATGCGGCTTCTCCTCTAGCCTGTCCCGAATCAGGCGGCCACGGCCTGGCGCAGGCCCGCGACCACCGCCAGAACCGCATCGGCTTCGGTGCGCAGCAGCCAATCCGGGTGCACATCCGCAAAGGCCACTTGTCGGTCGGTGCCGATCACCACCACCGTCGGCTGCGGCAGCTCGAAGGTGCCGGTGCCGGTGATGTCGCCGATGGTCTTGCCGCGTGCGATGGCGGCTTGCTGCGCCGCTTCGTCGGGTGCGTACAAGATGCCGAAGCGGCGGCCCAGCGCGTTGTCACGGTCGGTCGCGACCAAAAAGCCGAGCGAGTGCCGGCGCTTGATCTCGACCAGCCGCTCCGGCACCTGCGGGCTCACCGCCACCAGCGTCACACCGGCTTCGCGCAGGCCCGGCAGCAGGTTGCGCTCGTAGTAGGGCAGCGCCAGGTTGCAGGCGGGGCAGCCTTCGAAGCGGAAGAAGACCAGCACCAGCGGCCCCTTGGCGAGCAGGCCGTTGAGCGTGAGCTTCTCGCCATCGACCTCTTCGAGCGTGAAGTCTTCCAGCACCTCACCGGCCTTGATCCAGCGCGCCGGGTCGGCTTCGTCCACCAGCTTCTGGCGCTGGGCGATGTTGCCCTGCAGTTGCACCGGATCGAGGTTCTTCTCGCGCCAGGCGTGGAGCTGGCGAAAGATGTCGTGCAGCGATTCCTTGGCGCCGGCGAGGGGTGTGTAGGTGAAGCTCATGGGGGATCTTCCTGGTGATGTAAATCATGTGTCGATGACACGTCGTGAACGCCATCCTAGGCAGCCGGCCCCGGCTTCGGAACTATGCATTTCAGATATGTTTATTTCACGTTCGCTGCCTCTTCGAACATAGTCACGGGGGTTCTGAGGATGCGCGGTTTTCAGCGGCACGCCGGGTGTGCCGGCCACCACGCGCCCACCCCGGGCCAGCCCCGAGGCCCATGCGGGAGGCCGCGCGTTACGATCTGCCGGCCTTCCAACCTCCTCCAGCCTCCCTCCCCAATCCATGAAAACCGACGACTTGCGCGCCTTCGACGCCGTGGTGCGCCACGGCTCGATCAGCGAGGCCGCACGCGCGATGCACGTGACGCAGCCAGCCGTCACCCGCCGCATCCAGAACCTCGAAGAAGCACTCGGCGCACAGTTGCTCGACCGCAGCACCAAGCCGCCGCGCCCCTCGGTCCTGGGCCTGCGGGTGCATGAGCAGACGAAAGCAGCGCTGCGCGAGATCGATGCGCTGGCGCATCTTGTCGCAACCGACGCCGCGCCCAGCGGCCAGTTGCGCCTGGGCCTCACGCACTCCATGGGCTCGCTCGGGCTGATCGAGGTGCTCTCGGGCATGAAGGACACTTTCCCCGAGGTGCAGATGCACATCTCGACCGACTGGAGCGCGCGCCTCGTCGATCGCGTGGCGCACGGCAAGCTCGATGCGGCCACCGTCTTCCTGCCGGCCAACACCGTGCTGCCCGAAGGCATGGGTGGCGACAGGCTGGCCTCTACCGATGTGGTGGTGGTGGCCGCCAAGGGCCGCTTCGATCACCCGGCCGCCAAGCTGCGCAACTTCGTCGAGGCCGGCTGGATCTTGAACCCCGAAGGCTGCGGCTTCAGG
This sequence comes from Rhodoferax sp., assembly GCA_026224975.1. Taxonomy (GTDB): domain Bacteria; phylum Pseudomonadota; class Gammaproteobacteria; order Burkholderiales; family Burkholderiaceae_C; genus LMDS01. Next base: position 25,141 of record JAMFRW010000366.1, read on the forward strand.
GCCGCGCTGCAGCGCACGCTGGTCGATCTGGGCCTGCGCTTCGACCTGGTGCTGGAGACCTTCGGCAGTGAGTTGCAGTTGGGCCTGGTCGCCGCCGGGCTGGGCCTGGGCTTCGTCTCACGGCCGGCGCTGATGGCGAGCCGTTATGTGAACAAGGTCGATGTGCTCTCGCCGCGCGACTTCAAGTACGCCGTCGATGTGTGGCTGGTCGGCCCGGCCTTCCACGGCAACCTGCACCAAGCGGTGCAGCACTTCGGGCAGGCCATCGCCAAGAGTTTTCCTTCGTCGTCGAAATAAGCGGATTCAAAGCACCGCTTCGTCGAACGACGAGCGGCTGCCCGCATGCAGCCGCGCATAGAGCCCGGCATGCGCCAGCAGTTGCTCGTGCGTGCCCTGCTCCTCGATGCGCCCATCTTTCAGCACCACGATGTGGTCGGCATCGCGCACCGTGGCGAGCCGGTGCGCAATCACGATGGTCGTGCGCCCGCTGCGCAGCACGGCCAGCGCGTGCTGGATCTCCTGCTCGGTGTGGCTGTCGATGTTGGCGGTGGCTTCGTCGAGGATCAGGATCTTCGGGTCGGCCAGCAACGCGCGCGCAAAGCTCAGAAGTTGTCGCTGGCCCACCGAGAGGTTGCGTCCGCGCTGGCCCAGCGGCGTGTCGTAGCCCTGCGGCAGCGCGACGATGAAGCCATGCGCGCGCACCGATTGGGCGGCGGCGATGGCGTCTTCACGCGTGGCCCCGGGCACGGCGTAGCGGATGTTGTCGAGCACGCTGCCGCTGAAGAGAAAGGGCTCCTGCAGCACCATGCCGACCTGACGGCCGAGTGAATCGAGCGTGAGGTCGCGCACATCGTGCCCGCCCACGCGCACCGCGCCGCCGCTCACATCATAGAAGCGGTGGATCAGCGCGGCCAGGCTGGTCTTGCCCGAGCCGGTGGGGCCGACGAGCGCGAGCGTGCGGTAGGGCGCGATGCGCAGGACGATGTCGCGCAGCACCGGCCGGCCGGCGCGGTAGGCGAAGTCCACATGGTCGAACTCGATCACCGGTTCGAAATCGGCCGGCAAATCGATGGCGCCGGCGCGTTCGGCCACCGTGATCGGCACATCCAGCACTTCGAAGATGCGCTGGCCGGCGGCCATGGCGCGCTGCATCACGGTGTACTGCATCGAGAGCGTGCGGATCGGGTCGAAGAAGCGTTGCACGTAGAACAGGAACGCGACCATCGTGCCCACGCCCATCGCACCGGCCGCGACCGAATGCCCGCCCGCCACGACCACCACGGCGAGCGCCGCGCCGGTGAGCGCATCCACGGCCGGCACCATCAGTTGCGAGGCACGCGCCGAGCCGATCTGCGCTTCCAGGTTTTCGTGGGCGCGCCGTTCGTAACGTTCGAGGTTGAGCACCTGGCGCCGGCTCTCTTGCACGGTGCGGATGCCGTTGATGTTTTCGGCGAGTGCCGAGTTCGCGCTCGACGAGGCCTCGCGTGCCCGGGTGAACACGCGCCGTGCCCACGGCAGCCAGGCCCAGCGCAGCAGCACCATCACCGGTAGCACCGCCAGCGTGAGCGCCGCCAGCCGCGCATCCATCCACAACAGCACGGCGACGATGCCGACCAGCAGGCACAGGTCGCCGAGGGCAGAGACCGAGGTCTCCAGAAACTCCTGCAGCGCGTTCACATCACCGGCCAGGCGCGACATCAGGCGGCCGACCTGCGTGCGGTCCAGCGTGGCGAGCGACACATCCTGCAGGTGCGCGAACATGGCGCGGCGCAAGTCGAAGATCACGCGCTGCGCCAGGCGCGCGGCCAGCCATTCCTGAAGGAACGACAGGCCGGCGTTCGCGACCACCAGCGCGGCGAAGGTGGCCAGCACCCAGGACAAGGGCGTTCCCGTGCTGCCCATCGCAGCATCGACCGCATAGCGCACGCTGACGGGGATGGCGACCTGCACGGCCGTGTAGAGCAGCACAGCGATCCAAGCGCCGACGAGTTCGCGCCGGTGAGGCCGCATGAAGCCCCAGAGCCGCTCGACGACGCGGTGGTCGAAGCGGGTGAAGATGCGCTCGGCGTGATCGCCTTCCAGGACGGCGCTCATGACTTGGCCTCTTCCGATGCGCGCTCATTGGAACGTTTGGCTGAATGCTTGTCCGGGTGCTTCTTCGGACCGGAACCCGCATGAGCAGCGTCGTCTACCTCGGTGGAATCGGCCGATTGCTCCCGCGGATTCTGCAAGGCCCACAGGTGCGCATAAGCCCCGCCATGCGCCAGCAGCACCTCATGCGTGCCGCGCTCTGCGATGCGCCCGGCATCGAGCACGATGATCTCGTCGGCATGCTGCACCGAGCCCAGCCGGTGGGCGACGATGATGGTCGCCTTGTCGCGCACGGCCTCTTGCAGCGCTTGCCGCAAGGCGCGCTCGGTGGCCGTGTCGACAGCCGAAGTCGCGTCGTCGAAGACGATCACCGCCGGGTCGCCGACCAGCCCGCGGGCGATAGCCAGCCGCTGGCGCTGCCCGCCGGACAGCGCCACGCCGCGTTCGCCCACGCGCGTGTCGTAGCCCTGCGGCAGGGCTACTGCATGCTCGTGCAACTGCGCCCGCGCCACGGCTTCGCTCACACGCTCGCGGCCGGCGTCGGCTTCGGCATACGCAGCATTGTCGTGCACCGAGGTGTCGAACAAAAACACCTCCTGCTGCACCAGGCCGACCGAAGCGCGGAGGGAATCGAGCGTCAAGTGGCGGATGTCGTGCCCGGCCAGCGTGATGCGGCCACTGCTGACGTCATGCAGGCGGGCGATGAGCTGCACCAGTGTCGACTTGCCGCTGCCTGGTGCGCCGACGATGCCAAGCGTCTCGCCGGGTCGCAACTGGAACGAGATGTCGTGCAGCACGGTCTTGGAGCCATAGGCAAAGCTCACATGCTCGAAGCGCAGCACGCCCTGCCCCGCCGCCAACGGCAATTCCAGCGGCACGGCGCCAGCTGCATCGACGATCGCCGGCGCGCGGTCCAGCACTTCGAAAAGGCGTTGGCCCGATGATGTGGCGCGCGCGCTGGCGTTGACGATCATGCCGATCTGGCGCACCGGCGTTTGCAGCAGCGTCATGAAGGTCAGCACTTCGGTCAGGTGACCGACCGTGAGGCTGCCGGCGGCGATGCGGCGCGTGCCGATCCACAGCACCGCGCCCATGGCCACGTAGTAGGCCGTGCTCATCTGGCTCACCGCCGTCATGCGATAGGTGATGCGCAGGTTGGAGAGGCGCAGCGCAGCATTGGAGACCGCATCGAACTTGCCCAGCTCGAAGGCGCGCGCCGCGAAGGCCCGCACCACGCGCACGCCTTGCAGGTTTTCTTCCATGCCGCGCGCCAGGTCGCCCATCATCGCCTGAAGGCGCTGCCACGAGAGCCGCAGCATGGCGCCGAGCCGGGCCGCGCGCCATGCGACGAAGGGCACGAACGAGAGCGCGAGCACCGCCAGCACCGGGTCCACATGCAGCAGTCGCCAGATGCCGGCCGCGACCAGCAGCGAAAGCATGATGGCGCGCAGCATGCCCATTTCGATGAAGGCGCGCACGCCTTCCAGATCGAGCATGCCGCGGGCGATCAGGTCGCCGGAGTGGTGCGTGTCGTGGAAGGAGAAGTCGAGCCGCTGCAGCTTCTCGAAATACGCCAGACGCAAGTCATAGCCCACGCGCTGGCCCACGCTCTCGCCGAAGTAGCCCATGCCGCCGGTCACGAGACCGCGGCCCACGCAGGCCGCGACCAGCAGCAGCGCAGCCGTCCACACCGCGGGACCGGCGCCCTGCCCGTGCGAGGCCAGGTCGACCGCATCGCCCAGCAGCTTGGGCGTGACGATGTTGAAGACCGCGGACCCGAGTGCGCATGCCACGGCCGCGAGACAGCGCCAGCGATAGCGCCAGGCGAGCCGGGCCAGCCGCGGCAGTACCGCGGGCATGGCGCCGAAGTCGATCCGGCCGAGGTTGTGAAGTGACGGAGAGAGGTGCTCGGAGGAAGCAGGAGGCGCGGACGACATGGGACGAGATTCTCGGGCTGAAACGAAGTGCCTGCGAAGTTGCACAGAGAAAGCCCGAGAACGAGCCGCCGACGCTGCCCAGTTTCACAGGGGCTTCGCTTTGGCGGCTCAGGCCAATGCGGCGGCGGGCTCGATGGTCGCCGCGATCTCCGACTCGCGCCGTGCGGCATGGCGATTCACCGGCACCTCCAGTCCCAGGTGGCCGCGCAACGTGTCGTGCGTGTACTCGCTGCGAAAGAGGCCACGCTCGCGCAGCAGCGGCAGCACCTCGGCCACGAAGCAGTCGATGTCCAGCGGGTCGCCGCCACCGCCGAGGATGAAACCATCGGCCGCCTTGTTCTGGAACCAGTGCTCGATGGCATCAGCCACCGTCACCGCCGAGCCGACGAAAGGCGAGCGGCGCACGGCAAAGCGCAGCGCGGCTTGGCGCAAGGTCAGCTTCTCTTCGGCCGCGATGCGCTTGATGCGCTCGGCGTGGCTGCGGTAGCCGTTGGCACCGCGGTTGCCGAGGTCGGGGAAGGGTTCGTCCAACGCATGCTGGCTGAAGTCGTAATAGTTGAACGGGCGGCCGAGCGCGGCCAGCGCCTTCTGCAGATCGATCTTGCCGTTGCGCTCTTCCTGCAAGGTTTGCGCGGCTTCGTCGGTATCGGCCACGATGGGCGAGATGCCGGGCAGCACGAGCGGCTCGTTGTTGCTGCGGCCGGCGATGGCAGCGCGCGCCTTGATGTCGCGGTAGAAGGCCTGCGCCTCCTCGAAGCTCTCATGCCCGGTGAAGATCGCATCGGCGCTCGTAGCCGCGAGGTTGCGCCCATCCTCCGACCCACCGGCCTGGAAGATCACCGGATGCCCCTGCCTGGAGCGCGAGATGTTGAGCGGCCCGGCCACGCTGAAGAACTCGCCCTTGTGGTGCAGCGCGTGCTGCTTGCTCTTGTCGAGGAACACGCCGGTCTGCTTGTCACGCGGGAAGGCATCGTCTTCGTACGAATCCCACAGGCCGCGCACGACGCTCAGATGCTCACGCGCGCGGCGGTAGCGCACGTCGTGCGGAAAGTGATCGTCGCGCCCGTAGTTGCCGGCTGCCCCTTCGAGACCTGTCGTCACCACGTTCCAGCCGGCACGGCCATGGCTGATGAGGTCGAGCGACGCGAACGCGCGCGCCACGTTGAAGGGCTCGTTGTACGAGGTTGTCAGCGTGGCCGCGAGGCCAATGTGCTTGGTGTGCACCGCCACCGCCGAGAGCAACGTGAGCGGCTCCAGGCGGTTCAGGAAATGCGGTGCGGAATCAGGCGTGATGTAGGGGCTGTCGACGATGAAGACGAAGTCGAACCTGGCAGCTTCGGCCTTTTGCGCGCCAGCGATGTACCAGCCGATGTCGATGCTGGCATCACCCGGCAAACCGGGCTGGCGCCAGGCGTTCTGCGTGGTGCCGACACCGGCGAGGATGGCGCCGAGCTTGAGCTGGTCGCTGCGGTTCTTTTGCGTCATTCGAACACTCCTGTTTGGGTGAAATATCGCATGCTATGGAGCCGGCACTGACTTCACCACTATGCATTCGTCATATGAATAGTCAGCCGGTGTATGCAATTCGATGATGTTGTGGGCGCAGCCTTGCTGCTGCCCAGCCGCACGCCTCACAGCGGAAAGTGGCAGGCCACCACGCGCCCCGAAGCGAGCGGCGCGAGTGCTGGCGCCTCGCTGCGGCAGCGGTCGGTGGCAGCAGGGCAGCGTGGGTGAAAGTGGCAACCGGGAGGCGGCGCGGTGGGCGATGGCAGCTCGCCGATCGCTCTGCTCGCCGCATCGTCCCGGCTTCCACCAACCACCGATCGGCGCGCCGGGTCGGCGACAGGAATCGATGCGATCAACGCCCGGGTGTAGTGGTGCGCCGGGCGGCGGAAGAGTTCGTCGGCCGGCGCCACCTCGACCAGCCGGCCGAGGTACATCACGCCGATGCGGTCGGAAAGATGCCGCACCACGTTGAGCCCGTGGCCGATGAAGAGCGTCGTCAGCTTCAACCGTTCGCGCAGGTCGGAGAGCAGGTTGATCACCTGGGCCTGCACCGAGAGGTCCAGAGCAGAGACGGCTTCGTCCGCCAGCACGAAGCTGGGCTCCAGCGCCATCGCCCGCGCAATGCCGATGCGCTGCCGCTGGCCGCCTGAGAACTCGTGCACATGCTTCGAACGCGCCGAAGGGTCGAGGCCGACGAGGCCCAGCAGCGCTTCGACACGATCGTTCAGCGCCCCGGTGTTGCGCTCGCCGTGCGCGACCAGCGGTTCGGCGATGACCTCGCCCACCGTCCAGCGCGGGTCGATGCTGCTGTACGGGTCCTGAAAGATCATCTGCATCTCGCGCCGCACCTGCTGGCGCTCACTGCCGCGCATGAGTTGCAGCGACTTGCCGGCAAAACGCACATCGCCATGCGTGGGCTTCTCCAACTGCATCAGCACGCGGCCCAGCGTGCTCTTGCCGCAGCCGGATTCGCCGACCAGGCCGAAGGTCTCGCCACGCGCGATGGCGATGGACACATCGTCGAGCGCACGGACGACCGGCGCGCGCGAGAACGGGCTGTCCGCCAGAAGGCCGCGACCGCTGGCGAAGTGCTTGCTGAGGCGCACCGCTTCGACGAGCGGCGCGCCACGCGAGGGATTGACAAGCGGCGCTCCGCGCGCCGCGGAATCCTGGGCGAGATGCGGCCGGCGTTCACGCGACACGATATGGATCGGCTGTTCGACAACGCCGCCGGTTGCACGCGGCGCTGCGGGCGGTGGCTCGGCCTCGAACGCATGCCAGCAGGCGATGCTGCGGGCGCCGATCTCCAGCAAGGGCGGCGTCTCGCTCGCGCAGGTGGCATCGGCCGACACGCAGCGCGGGTGAAAGCGGCAGCCGCCGGGCAAGGCATCGAGCCGCGGAATGCTGCCGGCAATGGCCGCGAGCCGGCTGCCGCGCACGCTGTCGGCCGGCACGGCCGAGCGCAGCAGGCCGCGCGTGTAGGGGTGGCCCGGTTGCGCGAACAGCGCGGCCACCGGCGCCTGCTCGACCACGCGGCCG
>JAMFRW010000367.1 GCA_026224975.1 Rhodoferax sp.
AGCGCGGTTTCGTCGCCGGCGAGCAGGTGCCAGTCGTAGTCGACAGGGATGACGAAGGAGCCGCGCGGACCGGCGACGGTGACCTGTTGGCCAGGGGCGGCTTGGGCGGCCCAATCGGCGGCGGGGCCATCGCCATGCAAGGCGAATTCGAGGGTGAGTTCGCGTTGGGCAGCATCATGGCGGCCGGGCGAATAGTCGCGCGCCACGGCGGCCTCGGTGCCGGCGTTGAGCATGAACTTCACATGGTCGTCGAACGAGGCGCTGACAAAATCGGCCAGCGATTCGCCGGTGAACACGATGCGGCGAAAGTGCGGGCTGATGGCGTCGACGCGGGCGACCGTCAGCTCGCGGCGCTTCGTTTCGTGGCGCACGTGCTGGACGCGGCTGGTGGGCAAGGGGTCTGCGGGTAAATGGGTTGGCTGCAAAGGAACTGTGGGCAAAGAAGTGCTCATGGCGGGGAATCTTCCAAATGATTGATAATGTCTCCCATCATGTCGAAATCGATTGACACTGTCAACCATCAGGCTTCTCTGGCCAAGGCATCTCCTGCCGGGCCAGCCGAAGACGACGTGCTCGAACTCGTGCACGCCGTCATGCACGACTACCGCTCGCTGCAATACCGCGCCCTGCGCGACGGTCCGCACGACATCACCCACATGGACAGCAAGGTGCTCGGCTTCTTCGGCCGACACCCTGGCGCGACGCAAAGCGATCTGGCGCAGCACAGCGGGCGCGACAAGGCGCAACTGGCGCGTCTGATCAAGGGCCTGCGCGACCAGGGCTTGCTGCAAGCCGAAGCCGATGAGGCCGACCGCCGCAACCTGCGCCTTTCGCTCACCACCGAAGGCCGCGCGGTGCAGCGCGCACTGCACCAGCAGGCCAAGCGGCTCAGCGGCAAGGCGGTGGCCGGCCTGAGCCCTGCAGAACTGGCGCAATTGCTGGCTTTGCTACAGCGCGTGAAGGGCAATCTGGATTCATTGGACTGAGAGCGCTCGGTCGACGCCAACTGCGCGGCAAGCTGCCCGCTTCTCCGCGGATCACGCCTGCGTCCGTTCGCTAACGTCGAGGCACCCCGTCGTCACTGCCGCGGCCGTGTCCACGCCGGTCGCCCGAGCCCGCATGAAATCCTGGAAGCACACCCTCGCGCGCGCCCGCGCCAACCCGCGCATCCCGCTGGCGGTTGTCGCCGTCCTCTTGCTGATCGCCGCGTTGACCGCCTTGGCGAACCGCGCTGATCAGGAGACCGATGCGCGCAAGAGCCCCGAGGCGTTGGCCTTCGAGAAATCACCCGACGACTGGTTGGCGCATCAGCACAAGGCGTCGGAATTCAGGGCCGCGCTCGATGGCCAGCAGCTCGCCGCCGTCGGCCTGGCCAACGCCCAACCCGGCTTGGTGCTCTACACGCTCAAGACCGGCGACAAGGCCAGCACGCATGTGCCCGGCTGCACCAGCATGGGCTGCGCCGGCACCGCGCTCTATGCGCTGGGCGACAAGGCGGCGCAGGCGGGCTTTGCGCTGGTGGCGGTCGATGTCGACCCGCGCACGGTGAGCCGGCGCCTCGTCGACCTGATCGACAGCCTGCTCTCGCCGCTGTTGCTGATCGCCGCGATGGTGGGTGCGATCGTCGTCGCCACCAAGCTGCAGACCGGCATGGGCGGCGGCGCCGGCAAGCTGGCCGAGCGGCCCGAACTGCGCTTTGCCGACGCCATCGGCAACGACGAAGCCAAGGCCGCGCTCAACCGCGTCAAGGCCTTCATGCACGACCCGGCGCACTACGCCAAGCTCGGAGCCTCCGCGCCGCGCGGCGTGTTGCTGGTGGGCTCCCCGGGCACCGGCAAGACCTTGCTCGCCAAGGCGCTGGCCGGTGAAAGCCAGGCCAATTTCATCGCCGTCGATGGCTCCTACTTCACCGCGTCGTTCTACGGCGCGGGCGTGGCCAAGGTCAAGGCGCTGTTCAAGCTCGCGCGCAAAAACGCGCCTTGCGTGCTATTCATCGACGAGATCGACGGCATCGGCCGGCGCACCCGCAGCAGCGAAGGCGGCGGCGCCGAATCGGAACTCAACCGCATCATCAACCGCGTGCTGGTCGAGATGGATGGCTTCGAGGCGCTCGACAACGTGGTCGTCGTGGCCGCCACCAACCACGAGAGCCACATCGACGAACCCATGCGCCGCCCCGGCCGCTTCGACATGCTGGTGCGCCTGGCGCTGCCCACCCTGCCCGAGCGCAAGAAGCTCTTCGAGCTTTACATCGGCAAGGTGCAAAGCGACGGCAGCGCCGATGCCGCCGTGCTCGCCCGCATGACGGCCGGCATGTCGCCCGCCGAGATCGCCAACGTGGTCAACAAGGCGGCTTCCACCGCCGCCGAAGCACGCGCCGAGAAGGTCACCGCCGAGCACTTCCTGCGCGCCATCGAAACCCATCAACTCGGCGGCGAGGTGTCATCGATCAAGGAGCTGTTCTCCGAAGACTTGCGCACGCGGCTGGCGTACCACGAGTCGGGCCATGCACTCGTCGGCCACTGGCTCAAGGCCGGCCTGGTCGAACGCGTGACCATCGAGCCGCGCGGCCAGGCCCTCGGCGTCACCTACATCACCCGCGACACCGAAGACCCGCTCTACAAACAAGCCGAACTCACCAGCCGACTTGCCATGATGCTGGCCGGCCGCGAGACCGAACTGCTGGTGTTCGACAGCGTCTCCACTGGCGCCTCTGACGACCTCAAACGCGCCTCAGAACTGGCGATCGACATGGTCGGCTCGCTCGGCTTCTCCGATGCCTTCGGCCTGCTGAGCGTGGCCGGCGTGCCCAAACATTTGCTCGGGCCGGACATTCAGGCGGCCGTCTTGAAGGAAGCCCGCGCCTTGTTGGAGAAGAGTCAGGCGACTTGCCAGCAGGTGCTGCGCACCAATCGCGCGCGGCTGGATGCGCTGGCGCAGCGGTTGCTGGAATGTGACGTGCTCTCCGGCGAGGAACTGAAGGACTTGCTGGGGGATGCGCTGCCGTTGCATGCGGTGGCGGCTTGATGGCCTTCATGGGCTTGATGCTGTGACCTCGACGTCAAGACCAAGCCATCGCTCGATCGACTCGTAAAATCGAATCGCTGGATGTGGCGCTGGCTCAGGCGAGCCGGCGGCTGCGCAGCGACCGACGAAGGATTGTCATGACGACCTTGGAAGTGACACTGGATTTGCCCGACCGGCTGGCGCGTGAGGCGCAGGCTGCGGGGCTTTTGACGTCAAAAGCCTTGTCGGGTTTGCTGAGAGACGCGATGCGGCGCCGCGCCGCGCGCTCCTTGCTGGACGACGCAGCGCGCGCCACTGCCGCGGGCAGCAAGCCACTGTCGATGAAGTCGATTCAGGCAGAAGTCAATGCGGTGCGTCGGGCGCGTCGCGCAGCCAAGGCCAGCACGATCGAATGAGCCGGCTTCGGCTCGTGGTCGACACCAATGTGCTGGTCTCGGCATTTCTGTGGCAAGGCACGCCGGGGCGCGTCGTCGCTAGCCGAAGAGAACGAGGTTCAGCTCTTCACCAGCCGTGTCTTGCTAGATGAATTAGCCGTAACGTTGGCGAAGAAGAAGCTCGCCAAATACGTTGCAGCCACCGGCTCTACGGCCGAGCAGATGCTGGTCGACTACCGGCGCATCAGCGCCACCGTGACGGCGCGCCAACTCGATGAACGCGTGTCACGCGACGCCGACGAATGATGCGGTGCTCGCGTGCGCGTTGGCCGCACGCGCGGATCTTGTCGTCAGCGGCGATGAGGATTTGCTGGTGCTTAAGAGCTTCAGAGGCATCGATATCGTTTCGGCGGCTGATTTGCTCAAGCACATCGAAAACAACGGCCTCGGCATCCGATAGGGAAACCGATAGTCCCACCCGACATCGTCGGGAGCCCAACGGTCGCCACAATGACCGGCTGTGCCAACTGACGCCGCGACCCGCACGCGGCCTGGCGCCTGAGCCCCCAGCCGTGTCCGCCACCCCCCAACGCCCTCCCCTACCCAGCGCGTCCACCTCGACCACGAACGCGCCGCCGACCACGCACGAGCCGCTGGGCGCGGCGCTGTGGGCCAAGCTGCACCCGCCCGCCGCGTCCGCCACTCAGGTGCTGCGAGCCGCAGTGTGCGAACGTGTCTGCGCGCCCGCCTCGGCCAAGGTCGTGCTGGTGCATGCTCCGGCCGGCTTCGGCAAGACCACGGCCATGCAGCAAAGCTGCGCGCGTCTGCAAGCCGCCGGCACCGACACCGCCTGGCTCACGCTCGACCGGGCCGACAACGACCTTTCCCGCTTCCTGAACGGCTTCGGCCGCGCGGTGGCCACGCTCTCGGGCGATGTGCCACCGCGGGGCGCGGGCTTCGATGTGACGCGTGGTGCGGCCTTCGATGTGGTCGAGGCACTCGGCCGGGTCGAGTCGCCGTTTGCGTTGTTCATCGACGAACTCGAGGTCATCCAGGCACCGGCCGTGCTGGGCCTGCTGCGCGAGGTGATCGACCACCTGCCGCGGCGCGGGCAGCTCGTGATCGGCTCGCGCAGCCTGCCCGATCTGCACCTGGGGCGGCTGCGGGCGCGTGGTGAGTTGATCGAGGTCGATGCCGACCACCTGCGTTTCAGCCTGGCCGAGACGCATGAGTTCTTCGGGCTGCGCCGCATCGATTCAGTCGGTGCCGATTCGCTCTCGCGCCTGCACAGCAAGACCGAGGGCTGGGTGGCAGCGCTGTGGCTGGCCTCGCTCGCATTGGAGCGGCATGGCGACAGCACCGGCTTCGTCGATCACTTTTCAGGCTCTGACCGGGCCGTGGCCGATTACCTGGCCGATGACGTGCTCGCCCGCCAGACGCCCGAGGTGCGCGAGTTCCTGCTGCGCACCAGCATCCTGCGGCATCTGAACGCGCCGCTGTGCCGCGCGCTCGCGCCGCATTCAGACACCGAGCGCATCCTCGACCACCTGGCGGCGGCCAACCTCTTCCTCACGCCCATCGCCGGCGAAGACCGCGCCTACCGCTACCACAGCCTGTTCGCCGACTTCCTGCGTGCGCAACTGGCCCGCGAACATCCGGACGAACTCACGCGGCTGCACCTGGCCGCTTCCGGCTGGTACGAGGCCCAGGGCCGGCCGGTGCCGGCGATCGACCATGCGATCGACGGCGGTGACTTTCCGCTCGCGCTCACGCTGATGGCGCCTCACGCGGAGCTGTTTCTCGAACAAGGGCGCATGCGGCTGATGGCGCGCTGGTTCGCGGCGATGTCGCAATCGAGCCTGCGCGCGCAGCCGCTGCTTGAAGTCATCTCCATGTGGGCGACCTGCCTCACGCACGGCCCGTGGGAGGCCATGGCCCAGCTCGAAAAATCCGGCTGCCTGCACAGTGCAGACGCAGGCGTGCAAGCCCATGTGAACGCGCTGCGCCCCATGCTGCTGGCCATGCAGGATCGGTACGACGAAGCCCACGCCGCAGGCCGCATCAGCCTGGCGCGCCTGCCCACCCCCAAGCCCTTTGCCGACAGCGTGCTGTGCAACGCAATGGCGCATGTGGTCTTCGTGCGTGGCGAGCAGCGCGAGGCGCACGAACTGCTCGAATCGGCCCGCCGCATGCATGGCGGCGGCACCTTCAACCGCATGTACATCGAATCGATGGAAGGCATGCTCGACCTGCAGGAAGCGCGGCAGCGCCAGGCCGCGGCGCGCTTCCGCATGGCGGTGGGTGCCACGCATGCGGTCTCGTACAACCACACCAGCGGCAACGCCTGGGCGGGCGTGCTCTATGCCGGCGCGGAGTACGAATCGAACCGGCTGGCGCAGGCCGAGCACCTGCTCAGCGTCTACCTGCCGCTGGCGCGCGATGTGGGCCTGCCCGACCACATGATCATGAGCCACGTGATGCGCTCGCGCATCGCCTTTCACCGGGGCGACATCGATTCGGCCCTGCACGCCCTCACCGAACTCGAATACCTGGGTCACCACCGCGAGCTGCCGCGCGTGATCGCCAGTGCCAAGCTCGAACGCGCGCGCATGTTGATGCTGCAAGGCAATGCGGCCGCCGCCAAGGCCGAGATCGATCGGGCCGGCGATGCGGCCTTGTGGGAGCGCGTGCGCCACCAGCGCCTCTATGCGCACGATGTGGACGACATCACAACAGCCCGCTTGCGCTGGGAGCTGCTGTTCGGCGATGCACATGCGGCCATAGTCCAGATCCAGCGCGAGATCCAGGTCGCCGAGCGCGAATCACGCCTGCGCCGTGCGCTCAAACTTCGCTTGCTCAAGGCCATGGCGCTGCAGCGCAGCGGCGCCTGGGCCGATGCGCTCGACGTGATCGGCGGCGTGCTTCAGCAGGCTTGCGGTGAAGGCTTCGTGCGGCTCATCCTCGACGAAGGCGATGCGGTGGCGCCGCTGATCCACCGCTACCACGCCTCGCTGCACGAGCGCCCCGGCCAGCCGCACGACCCGCTGCTGTCCGACTACCTGCAGCGCCTCATCGCCGTGCTGGGCCCTGCGCCGGCCGAAGCCGATGCGCCCACCGACAAGCCCGCGGCCGACAGCCCCGAAGGCTTGCTGGAGCCGCTCACGCGCAAGGAAATTCGCGTGCTGCAGTTGCTCGCCGAAGGCTATTCGAACAACGCGATGGCCGAGAAGCTCTTCGTCTCCGACAGCACCGTGCGAACCCACCTGCGCAACATCAACATGAAGCTGGGCGCCCACAGCCGCACGCAGGCGGTGGCGATTGCGCGCAAGCTGGCGGTGATTCGCTGATCGGCCACCCGATCGGCTGGGAGCGCCGCCTCAGGGCAGCGAATCGAACAACACGGCGCTCCGGTTCATCGCGTCCTCCTTCGCGGCACGGTTGCCCGGGATCGCCTGGCGGGCGGCACCGGGGTCGTCGAAGTCATGGGTCGCACCTTCGTAGGTCGTGACCTCGACCGGCATCTTCGACGTCGCGGCCTTGCGCAGCAGGTTGGCGCAGACGGTGGGCGATACCTCTTCGTCGTCCGAGCCGAGAAACACCCAGAGCGGCGTGTCGACCTTGTAGTCACGCGTTACCAGCGCACGCGGACCACAGCCCGGGTAGAAGGCGAGCGCCGCGCGAAACCGGGGCGTGCCGGCAGCGGGCGCGGCCAGGGCCTGGTTGTAGATCACGTTCAACGTGGTGCTGCCGCCATTCGACCAGCCTTGAAGCATGATTCTGTCCGGCCGCACGTCGTTGCGCGAGGCGAGCCAGCCGAGTGCGCCCTGTGCGTCGAGCGGGCGCACGGTGAGTTCGTTGACCTCCGCACGGTCGGCGTCGTCGTGCGTGCCGCGGCCGTAGCCATGGCCGCGGCCCCGTGGGCCGAAGCTGTCGACGAGCAGCGCGATGTAGCCATGCCGGACCCAGTACTCACCCCACATCTCGTGGCGTTTCGACAAGGTCGCGCCATTGCAGGCGGATGTCTGGTCGCGCGCGATCAGCGTGCAGCCGGCGTTGACGTTGGCCGAATACGGCCCGGCGCGGCCGTGCAGCATGACGACCGCCGGATGCGGGCCGGTGCCGCCTGGCTCGAACAGATAGGCCACGAGTTCGGTTCGCCCGTCGCGGCTTGGAAAGTACACGGTCTGCGCGACGGCAGGGCTGCGCGGCGCCTGGGTCGCGGCCCAGACCGGCAAGCAACAGGCGATGAGCGAGATGACGATGCCGATCGGGAGCGCTCGCCCCCTTGGCATGGCGAAGGACGTTCGTGTGGCAGCCGTCAAAGGTTTCTCCTTGAAATACCAACGCCGGGCGCGGGCTTCTTCACCGGGAAACCTTTAAGACGCGAAACCGGACATCCATCGCCCCCCAAATTTCAGGTTCGTCCGCATGCCCGGAGCGGATCCGCGGCACGAAGCGGTTCGATCCTCGACCTTAATCCACGAAGACAGGCGCCCGCTTCTCCATCGCCGCCTTCACCGCCTCGGTCTGGTTCGGGCTGCCGATGATGCGTTGCTGTTCGACCGATTCGGCCATCAGCAGTTCGGCATCGGTGCCGGTGTGCGACTGGTTGAGCAGGCGTTTGCCTGCGCGGATGGCGTCGGGGTTGCGGGTGGCGATGCCGCGGGCCATCTCGATCGCGGCAGCGAGCGGGTCTTCGCAGACGCGTGTCGCGAAGCCGAGCTGGAAGGCCTCGGCACCGGAGAACACGCGGCCGGTGTAGGTCAGCTCGCGCACCACGTCGTCGCGCGCCAGCCTGCGCATCAGCGGGATGCCCGCCATGTCGGGCACCAGGCCCCATTTGATTTCCATGACCGACATCTTCAGGTCGGCCGTGACCAGACGGATGTCGGCGCCGAGTGCGATCTGCAGGCCGCCGCCGAAGGCCACGCCGTGCACCGCGGCAATCACCGGCACCGGCAATTCGCGCCAGGCCCAGGCCACTTGTTGCGGCTTGTTGCCCAGGCCATGCGTGCGCGGCAGCAGGTCGGTGACGTTGACGGTCTTGGTGGATGTCGAGTCTGTGGCCGGCTTGGCGTTGGGTCCGGTGCTCTCGCTCATCTTGCCGAAGCTCGCCATGTCCAGCCCGGCGCAAAACGCCCTGCCCTCGCCCGCGATCACCACGGCGCGCAGGCCGCGCAGGGTGGCCAGGCGCTCGCTGATCTCGATCAGCGCATCGAACATCGCGCCGTCGAGCGCGTTCATCTTGTCGGGCCGGGCCAGCCTGACGTGGCCCACGCCGTCGTCGTCCAGCGTGAAGGTGATGCGCTCGCTCATGGTGCTGTCTCGTGTGTGTCGAAGAGCGACCATGCTAGCGGCGCCGTGCCGCCCGCGCGATCACCGTGGCGACATGCGGATGGCGCCGTCGAGCCGCACGCTCTCGCCGTTGAAGTAGCCGTTGGTGATCATGAATTCGGCCAGCGCCGCGTATTCGGCCGGGTCGCCCAGGCGCTTGGGGAAAGGCACCGAGGCGGCCAGTGCGGCCTTCACGTTGTCGGGCGCGGCCTGCAGCAAGGGCGTGTCGAAGATACCGGGCAGGATGGTGTTGACGCGAATGCCTTCGCTCATCAAATCGCGTGCGATCGGCAGCGTCATGCCGACGATGCCGGCCTTCGAGGCGGCATACGACGCCTGCCCCATCTGCCCGTCCTGCGCCGCCACCGAGGCGGTGTTGACGATGGCGCCGCGCTCACCGTCGACGGGGTCCAGGGTCAGCATGCCGGCCGCCGACTTGGCGAGGACGCGGAAGGTGCCGACCAGATTGATCTGGATGATCATGTTGAAGGCGTCGAG
>JAMFRW010000368.1 GCA_026224975.1 Rhodoferax sp.
CGATCGGGTCCATGCTGAGCGCGCGCGCGATCGCGACACGCTGCTGCTGGCCGCCCGAGAGCTGGCCGGGGAACTTGTCCTTGTGCGCGAGCAGGCCGACGCGGTCGAGCATCTTCAGGCCGCGGGTCTTGGCGTCTGCGTCGTTGCGGCCCAGCACCTTGATCTGCGCGAGCGTGAGGTTCTCGGTCACGGTCAGGTGCGGGAACAGCTCGAAGTGCTGGAACACCATGCCGACGCGCGCGCGCAGCTTGGGCAGGTCGGTCTTCGGGTCGGCGATGGAGATGCCGTCGACCACGATGTCGCCCTTCTGGAAGGGCTCGAGCGCGTTGACCGTCTTGATCAGCGTCGATTTTCCCGAGCCCGACGGGCCGCAAACCACCACGACCTCGCCCTTCTTGATGGTGGTCGTGTTGTCGGTCAGCACCTGGAAGCTGCCGTACCACTTGGAAACGTTCTTGATGTCGATCATGTGTTCACCTCAGCTCAGCGAATGATGGCGATCTTCTTCTGCAGGCGGCGCACGAGCATCGACAGGCTGAAGCAGATCACGAAGTAGACGATGGCGGCGACGAGATAGGTTTCGACCGGCCGGTTGAAGTTCTTGCCCGCCACCTCGAAGCCCTTGAGCAGGTCGTAGGCGCCGATCGCATAGACCAGCGAGGTGTCCTGGAACAGGATGATGGTCTGCGTCATCAGCACCGGCAGCATGTTGCGAAAGGCCTGTGGCAGCACGATGAGTTTCATGCACTGCGCATAAGTCATGCCGACCGCGTAGCCGGCGTTCACCTGACCCTTGGAGACCGATTGAATCCCCGCCCGCATGATCTCGGAGTAGTAGGCCGCCTCGAAGATCGTGAAGGTGATGATGGCCGAGAGCTCGGCGCCCATCGGCCGGCCGATCAGCAGAGGGATCAGCAGGAAGAACCACAGGATCACCATCACCAGCGGAATCGACCGCAGGACGTTGACGTACAGCGCCGCCGGCGTGACCAGCCATTTCTTGCCCGAAAGCCGCATCAGCGCCAGGATGGTCCCGAGCGCGATGCCGCCGATCATCGCGATCAGCGTGAGCTGCACCGAGAAGATCAGCCCCTTGAGGATGAAGCTGGAAACGAGGCTCCAGTTGAAGAAGGCAAAGTCGAGATTCATTTGCCCACCCCGACCATGCCCGGCACCTGCACGCGCTGCTCGATGAAGTGAGCGACGCGGTTGATGGCAAAGGCGGAGACGAAGTAGAGCACCGTCACCGCGAGGTAGATCTCGACACCGCGCGAGGTTTCTTCCGAAGCCTGCATCGCGAACATCGTCATTTCGGCAATGCTGACCGCGAACGCCACCGACGAGTTCTTGACGATGTTCATCGATTCACTCGTGAGCGGCGGGATGACGATGCGAAACGCCATAGGCAGCAGCACGTAGCGGTAGGTCTGTGGCAGCGTCAGGCCCATGGCGAGACCGGCGTAGCGCTGGCCCTTCGGCAGCGTCTGGATGCCGGCCTTGACCTGCTCGGCAATCCGCGCCGAGGTGAAGAAGCCGAGCGCGAAGATCACCAACACGAAGCTCGGGATCGCCCGCAGGCTGGTGAAGATCGACGGCAGCACGTGGTACCAGAGGAAGAGCTGGACCAGCAGCGGGATGTTGCGAAACAGCTCGGTCCAGGCATTGCCCAGCAGCACCAGCCACTTGTTGGGCACGGTCCGCAAGATGCCCATCAGCGAGCCCACGAACAGCGCGATGACCAAGCCGCCCGCGGCGACGGACAGCGTCCAGCCCCAGGCCGAAAACAGCCACTCGAGGTAGGTGCGCCCTCCCCCCGTGTCTTGCATGAAAACCTGCCAATCCCATTTTCCCAAGGGGTGCTCCTGCTGTGTTCACTCGAAAAAAGAGCGCGGCGCGAAAGCCTCGCGGCGCGCTCTGGTCAGCCTCGACCGGTTCGACCTACTTCTTGGCGTAGTCTTCCATCGGCTTGTCGTTCGGGTTCGCCCAGGCCGCCTTGGTGGCGTCGGTTGCGGCCAGACCGACCTTGGTGTTGCTCGGCGGGATCGGCTGCATGAACCACTTGTCGTAGAGCTTGGCGACTTCGCCGCTCTTGAGCATGCCCTTGATGCTGTCGTCGACAGCCTTCTTGAACGGCGCGTCGTCCTTGCGGAACATGATGGCGATCGGCTCGACCGAGAGCACTTCGCCCACGATCTTGAAATCGGCCGGGTTCTTGGCCTTGGAGATCAGGCCGGCGAGGATCTGGCCGTCCATCACGAAGGCATCGGCGCGGCCAGATTCGAGCAGCAGGAAGCTGTCGGAGTGGTCCTTGCCGAAGACTTCCTTGAAGTCCATGCCGGTCGCGCGTTCGTTCTTGCGCAGCGTCTGCACCGAGGTCGTTCCGGTGGTGGTGGCCACGACCTTGCCGTTGAGTTGCGCGATGCCGGTGATGCCGGAGGCGGCCTTCACGGCGATGCGCACTTCTTCCACATACAGCGTGGGAGCGAAGGCCACATCCTTCTGGCGCGTGGCGTTGTTGGTGGTGGAGCCGCACTCGATGTCGACCGTGCCGTTCTGCACCAGCGGCACGCGGTTCTGCGAAGTCACCGGCTGGTACTTGATGTCGAGCTTGGGCAGTGCGAGCTGCTTTTGAATGTCGGCGAGAACATGCTGACAGACGTCGTAGTGGAAGCCGGTGTACTTGCCGTCACCGAGCGTAAACGCGAGTGCGCCCGAGGATTCGCGCACACCCATGGTGACAGCGCCGGAGTCCTTGATCTTCTTCATGGTGTCCTGGGCGTAGACGGCACCCATCGCGGCCAACGCGGCAACCAGGGCCAGCGTCTTGGCGAACATCGACTTTTTCATACACAAACTCCTGCGGGATTGAACGGAACTATTGAACGGGATTCTAGGGATCGCGGCATACGGGTCATCACGTAGTTGCCCGCGGTGCAAGGGTTTGTCCGGCCTCCGAACCGCGGCAAAAACGCCAGCCGCAGCCCGAATGGCTCCTCGTGCAGCCATCGGTCGTGAGCTTGCAACCTTCATGCCACTGCGGGCCGATTGGCCCTCGGATGCCCCTCGATCGAGCCGGTCAGGCCGAATGACTTAGACGACCAGCCGCACCGGCTGCGTGAGCTTCTCGGGCACGAGCAGTGCGCTCATCTCATGGCGCGTCATGATGCCGAGAGTCTCGGCCACTTCGGCGATCGTGCCGCCCGTGGCAAGCGCGGTCTTGGCAATCAACGCGGCTTTTTCGTAGCCGATGATGGGGTTGAGCGCCGTCACAAGCGTCACCGATTCGGCCACTCGCTTGGCGAGCAGTTCGTGGTTGGCCTGGATGCCTTCGATGCAGTTGACCTGCAGCGTCTTGCAGGCGTTGGTCAGGTGCGTGAGGCTCTTGTGGATGGCATAGCCCATGATCGGCTCGAAGGCGTTGAGCTGCAGTTGGCCGGCTTCGGATGCCATGGTGATGGTCACATCGTTGCCGATCACCTCGAAGGCGACCTGGTTCATCACTTCCGGAATCACCGGGTTGACCTTGCCCGGCATGATGGACGAGCCCGCCTGCCGCGCCGGCAGCTTGATGTCGCCGAAGCCGGCCTGCGGCCCGCTGGAGAGCAGCCGCAGGTCGTTGCAGACCTTGCTGAGCTTGCAGGCCACGCGCTTCAGCACGCCGGAAAGCTGCACGAAGGAGCCGGTGTCTTGCGTCGCTTCCACCAGGTTGGCCGCGCGAATCACCGGCACGCCGCTCACCGCCGCCAGCATCGGGATCACCATCTCCGAATAGCCCGCCGGCGCGTTGATACCGGTGCCGATGGCCGTCGCGCCAAGATTCACTTCGGTGATCAGCGCGCGCGCCTCGCGCAGCCGCTGCTCGTCTTCGCCGATCATGATGGCGAAAGCCAGAAACTCCTGGCCGAGCGTCATCGGCACGGCATCCTGCAACTGGGTGCGGCCGATCTTGAGCACACTCTTGAATTCGAGTGCCTTCGCTTCGAAGGCGCCGCGCAGGTCGGCCATCGCCGAGAGCAACCCGTCGATGCCGAACCAGGCCGCCACGCGCAGGGCCGTCGGGTAGACATCGTTCGTGCTCTGCGACGCGTTCACATGGTCGTTGGGGTGCAGCTCGTCGTAGCGGCCCTTGGCCAGGCCCAGGTGTTCGAGCGCACGGTTGGCGATCACCTCGTTGGCGTTCATGTTGGTCGAGGTGCCGGCACCGCCCTGGATCACATCGACCACGAACTGCTCGTGCAGCTCGCCGCGGATCAGATCGTCACAGGCCTTGGCGATGGCACCAGCGCGACGGGCGTCGATCACGCCGAGTTCGAGGTTGGCCTGCGCCGCGGCCTTCTTGACGAAAGCGAGTGCGCGCACCAGCTCCGGCATGCGGGCCACGGTCTGGCCGGAGATGGGAAAGTTGTCGACCGCGCGGGCGCTGTGCACGCCCCAGTAGGCGCTGTGTGGGATGTCCATGTCGCCGAGGAAATCGTGCTCGCGGCGTGTGAGGTGGGGAGCGGTATCGGGGGTCATGAGGTTCTCTTGTGGGCGGCGCGTATGGGAGACCAGCCGGGTCATTCGGTGCGCGCCACCATCGTCTGGATCAGGGTCTCGAGCTGCGCGCTCATCGGCAGGTCCATGCTCACGCCGGACGGCAGCCGCTGGAGGAACCAGCGCTGGTAGCGGCGCTCGATCTCGCGGTCTTCGGCGAGGCGGTGAAAGCTGTCATTGATCAGCGTGGCGAGTTGCGGATCGCCCTTGCGATACATGATCCCGTAGGGGTCGTACGAGAGGAATTCGCCGATCACGGTGTAGTCGGCCTGCGCCTTGTTCTGCGCGAGCAGGCCGTAGAGCAGCACGTCGTCGGTGGCGAAGGCATCGGCCTGGCCCTTGGCGAGCAGGTCGAACGAGGCGGCGTGGTCGGGCGCCACCATCAGGTTGATGTTGAGCGCGAACTTCTGGTTGAGGTCGCGCAGCGTCTTCTCGTTGGTGGTGCCGGCGGTCACGACCACGCGCTTGCCCGCCAGGTCGCGAAACGCCTTGATCGCCGAGCCTTTCTTGACCATCAGCTTGGTGCCCGAGACGAACATCGTCGGTGAGAAGGCCACCTGCTTTTGCCGTTCGAGGTTGTTGGTGGTCGAGCCGCATTCCAGATCGACCTGGCCCGAGGCGACCGCGCCGATGCGCGATTCCGAGGTGACCGGCACCCACTTGATGGCGATCGTCTTGCCGACCTCTTCGCCGATCGCATCGACCAGCAGCTTGCACAGGTCGATGGAGTAACCGATGGGCTCGCCGCGCGCCGACAGGTACGAAAACGGAATCGACGATTGCCGGTAGCCGATGGTGATCGATCCCGTTTCGCGCGCCTTGGCGAGCGTGCCGCTGAGCTGCACCGGCGACGGTGCGGTTTGCGCGGCGGCCGGCCCTGCGAGCAGGCAGCCTGCCGCCGCCAATGCAGCGAGCACGGCCTTCGAAAACACCTTCGAAAAAAGAGCGGTGCTCATGGCGCGATCAACCCGGGATCGGATGCGCGTGGGCGTTGGCTTCGGCGTCGATCGCCTTCAGGTTGGCGGCGGCCTGGTCTTCCGGCAGCAACTCGCCTTCCCACTTCGCGACCACCGCCGTGGCGATCGAATTGCCGACCGCGTTGGTGGCCGAGCGGCCCATGTCGAGGAAGGTGTCGACGCCCAGGATCAGCAGCAGGCCCGCTTCGGGAATGTTGAACTGGTTCAGCGTGGCGGCAATCACCACGAGCGATGCGCGCGGCACGCCGGCCATGCCCTTGGAGGTCATCATCAGGATCAGCAGCATCGTGATCTGCGTGCCGAGCGGCAGGTGGATGTTGTAGGCCTGCGCGATGAAGAGCACGGCGAAGGTGCAATACATCATCGAGCCGTCGAGGTTGAACGAGTAGCCCATGGGCATGACGAAGCTCGATATCTTGCGCTTCACACCGAAGCGGTCGAGCGCGTCGAGGATCTTGGGGTACGCGGCTTCCGAACTCGCCGTGGCGAACGAGAGCAGGAACGCTTCCTTGATCAGCACCAGCAATTTGAACACCCGCGGCCCGAGGAAGATGAAGCCTGCGCCCACCAGCACCGCCCACAGCACGAAGAGCCCGAGGTAGAAGTCACCCATGAACACGGCGAACTTCAGCAGGATCTCGAGCCCGTTGACAGCAACGGTCGCAGCCATGGCAGCCATCACGGCCAGCGGCGCGAGCTTCATCACGTAGCCCGTGATCTTGAGCATGGCGTGCGAGAGTTCGTCGATCGCGGCGACGAGCGTCTTGGCCTTGTCACCGAGTGAGGCGAGCGCGACGCCGAAGAACATCGAGAACACGACGATCTGCAGGATCTCGTTGTTGGCCATGGCCTCGGCAAACGACTTCGGCACCAGATGGCTCACGAAATCCTTCAAGGTGAACTTGGAGGTGGCGAGGTTGGCCGAGGCGCCGATGTCCGGCAACGGCAGGCCGAGGTTTTCACCCGGCTTGAGCAGATTGGCCATGATCAGGCCCAGGATCAGCGAGATCAGCGAGGCGGTGACGAACCAGCCGAGCGCCTTGCCGAAGACCCGGCCCACCGAGGCCGCGTCGCCCATGTGCGCGATGCCGACGACGAGCGTGGAGAACACCAGCGGGCCGATCAGCATCTTGATCAACCGCAAGAACACATCCGACATGATCGACACATAGCCCGCGATCTGGGCCGCGGATTTCTTGTCGGGAAAGCTCGTGAAAATCATCCAGCCGAGGAGGATGCCGATGACCATGGCGATCAGGATCCAGGCTGCTGGCGGCAGTTTTTTCTTCATGTCGAACTCTCTCCGGTTTCGATGGGCGACGATTCGCCGAAGTCGTGGTCGGGCCTTGCAAGAAGAAAGCCAGACCGGCAAAACCGGCGCGCTCTACGGCGAATACGGATCTGTAGGACTTCGACGACGCGGACTGTAGGACGACGCCTCACGGCGCGCCAATGCTGTTTCGCCTAAAACCCATGCAGGGGTTGCATAGCGACTAAAGGTTTACCCTTGTTTTTTGCCTGCAGGCGCAGAGAGGTACTCCCACAGCGCCTGCGCGCCGGGCTTGCTGTGGCGGGCCATTTCGGGGCGCTCGCGGTAGATGCGAATGTCCATCGTCACCTCGTGCGTGCCCGGCTCCGCGGCGTGCACCAAGCGCCTGGCCTTGAGCTCCTTCTTGACGGAGCTGGCGGGCAGGAAGGCCATGCCATGGCCTTCGAGCGCCATCGCCTTCAGGCCCTCGGCCATGTCGGTTTCGTAGATGGCTTCGATGTTGAGCGGCGCAGGGGCGGTCTTGGTGATCAGCTCGACCATCTGCCCGAGGTAGGCGCCGGGCGCGTAGCTCAGGAAGGGCACACGCGCACCGGGCGCGCCGGGCAGGCGGAACATCGGCGCGCCACTGGCATCGGCCTTGGCGCAGGCGATCAGCGTCTCCTGCCCCAGGCTCAGCATCTCGTAGCGGTCGTGGCTCAACTGCAGCGGCTGCGACGGGTGGTGAAACGCCAGCAGCAGGTCGCAGCTTCCTTCGGTGAGGTGCATCACCGCGTCGTGCACGTTGAGCGCGATCAGCCGGCTCTTCATCGCGCCGAAGCGCGAGCGCAGGCCCATCACCCAGTGCGGGAAGAAGGTGAACGCGAGCGAATGCGGCACGGCAAACTCGATCATGTCGAGCGCCGCAACCTTGTGGCTGCGCATCATGCTGCGCGTGGTTTGCAGCGAGCCCAGCACTTCGAGCGCCTGGGCGTGGAAGGTCTCACCCGCCGAGGTGAGCCGCGTCGGGTACGACGACCGATCGACGAGGTCGATGCCGGCCCAGGCCTCGAGCGATTGAATGCGGCGCGAGAACGCCGGCTGCGTCACATGCCGCAATTGCGCCGAGCGCGAGAAGCTGCGCGTCTCGGCCAAGCTCACGAAGTCTTCCAGCCATTTGGTTTCCACGCCAAGCAGTGTAGCGAGGGCCGTGCCAAGGGCCGCCCGCGAATGCGCTCAGGCCGGTTCGATCAGCAGGCGGTCGGAGCCCGTGGGTGCGCTGCGCGCATCGTCATCCTCGCCCGATTGCTGCAGGCGCCACATGTCGGCATAGCGCCCATCGAGCGCCAGCAGTTCGGCGTGCGTGCCCCGCTCCAGGATGCGGCCGAGTTCCATCACCAGGATCTGGTGCGCATCGACGACGGTGGACAAGCGGTGCGCGATCACCAGCGCGGTCTTGTTGCGGGCGGCGCTTTGCAGCTCCGCCTGAATGGCGCGCTCGTTGGCCGAGTCGAGCGCAGAAGTCGCCTCGTCGAAGATCAGCACCGGCGGGTTCTTGAGCAGCGTGCGTGCGATGGCCACGCGCTGCTTCTCACCGCCCGAGAGCTTGAGCCCACGCTCGCCCACCATGGGGTCGTAGCCCTTGGGCGTGGAGACGATGAAGTGGTGGATGTGGGCCGCGCGGGCCGCGCCTTCGACCTCTTCACGGCTCGCGCCGGTGCGGCCGTAGGCGATGTTGTATTCGACGGTGTCGTTGAAGAGCACGGTGTCTTGCGGGACGATGCCGATGGACTGGCGCAGGCTTTGCTGCGTAACATTGCGGATGTCTTGCCCATCGATGGCGATGCGCCCGGCGTTCACGTCGTAGAAGCGGAACATCAGCCGCGCAAGCGTGCTCTTGCCCGAGCCCGAAGGGCCGACCACCGCGACCGTCTTGCCGGCCGGAATCTCGAAGCTCACGTCGTGCAGGATGGTGCGGTCGGGGTCGTAGCCGAAGCGCACGTTCTCGAATCTCACGGCCCCGCCCGCATGCAACAAAGGTTTGGCGTCGGGTGAATCGGCGATCTCGCGGTTTTGCTCCAGCAGGCCGAACATCTTCTCCATGTCGATCATCGACTGCTTGATTTCGCGGTAGATCACGCCGAGGAAGTTGAGCGGGATGTAGAGCTGGATCATGAGCGCGTTGACCAGCACCAGATCGCCCAGCGTCATCGTCCCGGCGACCACGCCGAGCGTGGCCCGCCAGACCAGCAGCGTCACCGCCGTCGCGATGATCAGGCTCTGGCCGAGGTTCAGCACCGAGAGCGATGTCTGCGACTTGATCGAGGCTTTTTCGAGCCGCTGCAGGTTGTCGTCGTAGCGGCTCTGCTCGAAGTGTTCGTTCGAAAAATACTTGACCGTCTCGTAGTTGATGAGCGCATCGACGGCGCGTGTGCTGGCCTTCGAATCCTGCTCGTTCATCGCGCGCCGAAAGCCGGTGCGCCATTCGGTCACGCTGATGGTGAAGCCGATGTAGAGCACCAGCGCGCTGAAGGTGATGGCCGCGAACCAGCCGTCGAACTTGGCCGAGAGCAGCACGATGACCATCGTGATCTCGACCAGCGTCGGCAGGATGTTGTAGATGGTGTAGTTGAGCAGCGACTGGATCGAGCGCGAACCACGTTCGATGTCGCGCGAGACGCCTCCCGTCTGCCGCTCCAGGTGAAAGCGCAGGCTGAGCGCGAGCAGGTGCTCGAAGGCCTCGAGCGACACACGCCGGGCAATGCGCGCCGCGACCGGGTAGAACAGGAACTCGCGCATCTCGGTGAAGAAGGTGATCGAGAGGCGGAGCGCGCCATAGCCGATCAGCAGCGCCACCGGCACCGCGAGCGCGGTGCGCGGGTCGCCGGGTTTCAGGTCGAGCGCATCGACGAGCTGCTTCAAGACCAGCGGCACGCCGATGTTGGCGAGCTTGGCGCCCACCAGGAAAGACAAGGCGACCAGCACGCGCCACTTCCATTGCCAGACATAGGGCAGCAGCTTCTTGAGCGTGCCCCAGTCGGAGCGCGGTGCGCTGGTTGGCGCGTCGGGCAACGGCAAGGCGGTGAGGGAAGAAGGTCGCATCGTGAAAGAGAATCGAGTCAAATACCGGGTCAGATACCGGGTCGAACATCAGGGTCCGAAGATCGTTCGGACCAACGTTGGCAAGTGGAGCAATATGGCAGACATTTCAAGCACGCACGCGGCAAGCGACGCGCCCATCCTTCCCGAGTCCCTCGCGCCCCTGCGCCTGCCCGACGACCGCCAGCTGGTGATGCGCGTGCAGCCCATGCCGGCCGACGCCAATGGCAACGGCGACATTTTCGGTGGCTGGATCATGGCGCAGGTCGACCTGGCCGGCGCCGTGCTGCCAGCGCGGATCGCCAAGGGCCGCATCGCGACAGTGGCGGTGAACCAGTTCATCTTCAAGCAGCCAGTCTCGATCGGCGACCTGCTGAGCTTCTACGCCAAGGTCGAACGCATCGGCACCACCTCGGTGACCGTGAACGTCGAGGTCTACGCCGAACGCAACCCGGCGAACCTGCACGTGGTCAAGGTGACGGAAGCCAACCTGACCTATGTGGCGATCACCCGCGAAGGGTTGCCGCGGGCGATTCCGAAGGATTGAAACGCTCAGCCGCGGGTGCGGCGGCCGCGCCAGGCGAGGCCGGCGAGGCCAGCGATCAGCAGCGCGGCGGAGGCGGGTTCGGGCACGGGTGAGAGGGAGACCTTGCCGAGATCGACGCTGGACTGGGCGCCGGTGGTGTCGTCGCCGAAGAACAGAAAGCCGGTCAGTGTGTAGACCGACTGACGCGGCGTGTAGTCCACCAACGCGCCTTGCAGCAGCGATGTTCCACCCGACGACAAGGTGTACTGGTTGCCCTGAACCTGCAGCGAATAGTCGCGCATCACCGAAGTGTCGAGCAGCGCGCTGGCGCCGGGCGTGAAGGTGGTCGGTGCCGCAAAGTCGTACGCGAAGACCCGGTCATTCCAGAAACCGAGTTCCAGCGAATGCTTGGGGTCGAGGCCGGTGAACAGCACCGAAAAGCCCGCGCGGTTGGGGTTGGAATGGGTTTCGCCGACGATCTTCAGCGAAAAATCGAGGGTGAAGCCAGTGGCCGTGTCGAGCGCCGACAGCGGGGTCTGCGCCGGCCCACCACCCAGCGCGGAGCCGGCGGAGTTGAGGTTGCTCGGGCCGCTGTCGAAGTGATAAACGCCGCCCGAGACGCCTTGCGTGAAGTTCACGAGCGATGTCGTGGCCCACCCTTGTTGCGACGGCAAGGTGCCCGCCGCCGGGTCGTAGAGCACCGCGGCTTGTGACACGCTGGCAAGCAGCAAGCAGCCCGCCGCCACGGCGAGCATTCGTTGAGTGAACCCGGTTTTCATCGATATCTCCCTGAAACGTCGCTCTTCGGCGCCGCCCCGGCAGTATCGCCGCACCGTTTCACTTCCGATGGCCTGCCACGCAGAAATATCCTTGCCTCAGAACTTCGAAAAGTCAGGCTTGCGCTTCTGGAAGAACGCGCTGAAGGCCTCCTGCGCTTCCGGGCTGCGCAGGCGCTTGCCGAACAGTTCGCCTTCGACGGCGATGGTGTCCAGCGTGCTCTGCGTGCGCGCACGGCGCATGAGCGTCTTGCTGTCGCGCACGGCGCCAGGCGGCAGCGCATTGAAACGTTCGGCGATGCGGCGTGCGTGGTTGACCACTTCACCGGCCGGCAGCACTGCGTTGGCGATGCCGCACTCCACCGCGTCGGCGCCAGTGAACGGGTCGCCCAGCAGCAGCTTTTCGGCCGCGCGCACGTTGCCCATCAGTTGCGGAATGATCAGGCTGGAAGCGAATTCCGGCACCAGACCCAGGCTCACGAACGGCATTGCAAGCCGCGCTTCGTCGGACACGTAGACGAAGTCGCAATGCAGCAGCAGTGTCGTGCCGATGCCGATGGCCGCACCGGTCACGGCCGCGATCACCGGCTTGTCGCAGCCGATCAGCGCGCGCATGAACACGAACGCCGGCGATTCGGTCGTGCCGGGCGGGCGCTGCATGAAGTCCTCGATGTCGTTGCCCGAGGTGAAGATGCCCGGCTGGCCGGTGATCAGCACGGCGCGCACGGCCGCGTCATCCTTGGCGGCGTTCAGCGCGTCGGCCATCTGCTGGTACATGGCGCCGGTGATGGCGTTTTTCTTCTCGGGGCGCGCGATCTCGATCGTGGCGACGCCGTTCAGGGTGGCGGTCTTGATGCTCATGCGGTGGTCTCCTGCTGGGTTGGAATGGGTAACGTGGCGGTGGCGATCAAACTCGCTCGAAGATGCCGGCCGCGCCCTGGCCGGTGCCGACGCACATCGTCACCATGCCGTACTTGAGGTTGTGGCGGCGCAGCGCGTGGATCACGGTCGCGGCGCGGATGGCACCGGTCGCGCCCAGCGGGTGGCCGAGTGCGATCGCGCCGCCCATCGGATTGACCTTGCTGCGGTCGAGATCGATGGTGTTCAACACCGCGATCGCTTGCGCGGCAAAGGCTTCGTTGAGTTCGATCCAGTCCATGTCGCTTGTCTTGAGGCCGGCGTAGCGCAGCGCGGCCGGAATCGCCTCGATCGGGCCGATGCCCATGATGGCCGGCGGCACGCCGCGGCTCGCGAAACTCACGAAGCGCGCCAGCGGCGTCAGCCCGTATTCCTTCACCGCCTTTTCGCTGGCGAGGATCAATGCACCGGCGCCGTCGCTGGTCTGCGAGCTGTTGCCGGCCGTGACGCTGCCCTTGGCGGCGAAGACGGCGCGCAGCTTGGCCAGGCCTTCAAGCGAAGTGTCGGCGCGCGGGCCTTCGTCGAGGCTGACGGTGCGGGTCTTGGTGCCCTGCTCGCCGGTCACCAAATTCGGGAAACGGTCGATCACGTCGATCGGCGTCATCTCGTCAGTGAACTCGCCGGCCTGCTGGGCCTTGAGCGCCTTGAGGTGCGACTGCAGCGCAAACTCATCCTGCTGCTCGCGCGTCACCTTCCATTGCTTGGCCACGTTCTCGGCCGTGATCCCCATGCCGTAGGCGATGCCGACGTTCTCGTCCTTGGCGAACACGTTCGGGTTGAACGACGGCTTGTTGCCCCCCATCGGCACCAGGCTCATCGACTCGGCCCCGCCGGCAATCAACACATCGGCCTCACCCACGCGAATGCGATCGGCCGCCATCTGGATGGCGGTGAGGCCCGAGGCGCAAAACCGGTTGACGGTCACGCCGCCCACCGAGTTCGGCAACCCGGCCAGCGCCACCGCAATGCGCGCCATGTTCATGCCCTGCTCACCCTCGGGGAACGAGCAGCCGATGACCGCATCCTCGATCGCCTTCGGGTCAAGCGTGGGCACCTGCCGCAATGCGCTCTGGATCGCCGCGACGAGCAAGTCGTCCGGCCGCGTGTTCCTGAAATAGCCGCGCCCCGACTTGCCGATGGGCGTGCGGGTGGCGGCGACGATGTAGGCTTCTTGAACTTGTTTCATGCTCATCTCGATAGTCGGTAGTGCACAGCATCAAGCGGACGCCGCGGATCCGGCTATGCCGGTCCGCTGGCGGCGCCCCCTCGAGGGGGAGCGGCGTGAGCCGCTCCGGGGGTGGTCAGTCAATTCCTCACCGGCTTGCCCGTCTGCAGCATGCCCATGATCCGCTCCTGCGTCTTCGGGTGATCCAGCAGCGCGCAAAAGTGCTTGCGTTCCAGCGCCATCAGGTATTCCTCGCTGACCAGCGATCCGGCATCCACATCACCGCCGCACACCACATCGGCGATCAGCGAGGAGATGTGGAAATCGTGTGCGCTGACGAAGCCGCCATCGCGCATGTTGACGAGTTGGGCCTGGATGGTGGCGATGGCGTTGCGGCCGGCCACCGGGAAAAGCGCCTTGGCCGGCGCGCGGTAGCCGCTCTCGAACATGGCCTTGGCTTGCTGCGTGGCGACGTAGAGCAGTTCGTCCTTGTTCGGCACGATCACGTCGCTCCAGAGCAGGTAGCCGAGTTGGCGGTTCTCCAAGGCGCTGGTGCCGACCTTGGCCATGGCTGCGCTGGTGAAACCATCGGAGAGGAACTTGAACACGTCCGCATTCGCACGCCCTGCCGCTGCCATCTCCGCTGCGCGGCGCGCCACGTAGGCCAGGCCGCCGCCGCCGGGAATCAGGCCGACGCCGACTTCGACGAAGCCCATGTAGCTTTCCATCGCGGCGACGCGGCGTGCGCAATGGATCGCCAGTTCACAACCGCCGCCGAGCGCGATGCCGCGGATCGCGGCGACCACAGGCACGCTCGCATAGCGGATGCGCAGCATCGCGTCCTGCAGCTTCTTCTCTTCCGGTGCGATGCCCTTGCCGCCGCTCTTCATGAAGATCGGCATCATCGATTCGAGGTTGGCGCCGGCCGAGAACACATCGTCGGGCGACCAGATCACCAAGCCCTTGTATCGGCTCTCGGCGATCTCGACGGCCTTGAGCAAACCCTCGATGACCGTTGGCCCGATGAGGTGCAGCTTGGCGGTGATGCTGGCGATCAGCACTTCGCCGTCCAGCGTCCAGACGCGCACGTCGCCGTTGGCGAACTCTTCGGTGCCCGCCTTCGAAGGTGCGACCGCATCCGCGCCGAACACCGCCTCGGGAAAGAGTTGGCGTTGATAGACCGGCAGCGTGCTGCGCGCCACCCAGTTCGCATGCGCCGCGCTCCACGAGCCTTCGGGCGTGTGCACGCCTTCGCGGCGGGCCACGGCGCCTTCGAACACCCACTCGGGCAAAGGCGCGGTGCTGAGCGCCTTGCCGGCAGCGATGTCTTCCTTCACCCAGTTGGCGACCTGCAGCCAGCCGGCCGCTTGCCACAGCTCGAACGGGCCTTGCTGCACGCCGAAGCCCCAGCGCATCGCAAAGTCGATGTCGCGCGCGCTTTCGGCCACATCGGCCAGGTGCACGGCGGCGTAGTGGAAGCTGTCGCGCAGGATCGCCCACAGGAACTGCGCCTGCGGGTTCTTGGATTCGCGCAGCAGCTTGAGGCGCTCGGCGGGCGGCTTTTTCAGGATGCGCGCGACGATCTCGTCGGCCTTGCCGCCGCCGGCCACGTATTCGCCCGTCGCCGGGTCGAGCCGCAGAATGTCCTTGCCCACCTTCTTGTAGAAGCCCGCGCCGGTCTTCTGGCCGAGCGCGCCCTTTTCGATCAGGCCGGCCAGCACGGCGGGCGTGGCGTAGCTCGCGTAGAACGGGTCGTCGGCCAGGTTGTCCTGCAGCGTCTTGATGACGTGCGACATGGTGTCGAGCCCGACCACATCGGCGGTGCGGAAGGTGCCCGAGCTCGCACGGCCGAGCTTCTTGCCGGTGAGGTCATCGACCACGTCGTAGCTCAGGCCGAAGGTCTCGGCCTCTTTCATCGTGGCCAGCATGCCGGCGATGCCGACGCGGTTGGCGATGAAGTTCGGCGTGTCCTTGGCGCGCACCACGCTCTTGCCGAGCGAGGTGGTCACGAAGGCCTCGAGCTGGTCGAGGATTTCGGGGTTGGTGGTCGGCGTATTGATCAATTCCACCAGCGCCATATAGCGCGGCGGGTTGAAAAAGTGGATGCCGCAGAAACGCGGCTTGATGGCTTCGGGCAGCACTTCCGAGAGCTTGGTGATGCTCAGGCCCGAGGTGTTGCTGGCGACGATGGCGTGCGGGGCGATGGCCGGCGCGATCTGCTGATAGAGCGCCAGCTTCCAGTCCATGCGCTCGGCAATCGCCTCGATGATGAGGTCACACTCACCGAGCAACTCGAGATGCTCTTCGTAATTCGCCTGCTGGATCAGCGCGGCGTTTTCGACGATGCCCAGCGGCGCGGGCTTGAGCTTCTTCAAGCCTTCGATGGCCTTGCTCACGATGCTGTTCTTCGGGCCGCTCTTGGCCGGCAGATCGAAGAGGACCACGGGCACCTGGCAGTTGACGAGATGGGCGGCGATCTGCGCGCCCATCACGCCGGCGCCGAGCACGGCGACCTTGCGCACGGGGAATCGATTCATGAAGTTTCCTTGTGAAAAATGGGTGCGCCTTATTCGACGCGGGTCCAGGTCTGGGTGCGGCCGAGCAGCGGCGCGCCGATGTAGCCACGCACTTCGAGCGTCTTGCCGCCATCCACGGGCTTGAGCCGCACCTTGTAGGTCTTGCCGTTGTTCGGGTCGAGGATTTCGCCGCCGTCCCACAGGGCCTTGTCGTCGGCATTCTGTTTGACGTTGCGCAGGATGATCATGCCGAGGATGGGCTTGTCCTTGCGCTCGTCACTGCACTTGTCGCACACCGCATCGGCCTTGGTGGCAGGGTCGAGAAACTTCTCGACCTTGGCGGTGAGCACGCCGCCAGCTTCGGTGATGTGGACCAGCGATTTTTCCTTCTTCGTGTCGTCGTCGACGGTCTTCCACACGCCGACCGGGGTGGTCTGCGCATGTGCCAAAGCGGCGATCACGGTCAGGCCGAAGCCGATGGCGAGGTGGCGCACGGTGCGGCTCATGTGGTTTGTCTCCATGTTTTTTTGGATTGGGAATCGGTGGTCAAAAGGGAAGGATCAGAACAGCGCTTCGTCCATCTCCATCAACGGCGCAGCGCCGGCGCGCGCGGTGCGGATCAATGATGCGGTTTCGGGCAGCAGCTTGGCGAAGTAGAAGCGCGCCGTCGTCAGCTTGGCCTTGTAGAACGGGTCGCCACTGTCGACCTTGGCGAGCGCGATCTTGGCGCTGCGCGCAAAGAAGTAGGCATACAGCAAATGGCCGCACACGCGCAGGTAATCGACAGCCGCCGCGCCCACTTCGTCGGGGTTCTTGAACGCCTTCATGCCGAGTTCGGTCGTGAGCTTGGTGACCTTGTCGCCCAGGTCGGCCAGCGGGTTGATGAACTCCTGCATGTCTTCGTTCACGCCCTCGTCTTCGACGAACGCGGCGATGATCTTGCCCAGCTTCTTCATCTTGGCGCCGTTGTCGCCCAGCACCTTGCGGCCCAGCAAATCGAGCGACTGGATGGTGTTGGTGCCTTCGTAGATCATGTTGATGCGCGAATCGCGCACGAACTGCTCCATGCCCCATTCGTGGATGAAGCCGTGGCCGCCGTAGACCTGCATGCAGTGCGAGGTGGAGATCCAGGCGTTGTCGGTGATGAAGGCCTTGACGATGGGCGTGAGCAGGGCCAGCATTTCCTCGGCGTCGCGGCGCGCGTCTTCATCGTCGGAGTAATCGGCGATGTCGGCCTGCAGGGCGATCCAGTAGGCAAAGGCGCGCGAGCCTTCGAGGTAGGCGCGCTGGGTCAGCAGCATGCGCCGCACGTC
>JAMFRW010000369.1 GCA_026224975.1 Rhodoferax sp.
AGATCCCCGTCTTCCACGACGACCAGCACGGCACGGCGATCATCTCGGCTGCAGCCTTGCTCAACGGTTTGGAGCTGGTCGGCAAGAAGATCGGCGAGGTGAAGCTGGCGGTCTCGGGCGCCGGTGCTGCGGCCATCGCCTGCCTCGATCTGATGGTGGAGCTGGGCGTTTCGCGCGCCAACATCTTCGTCTGTGATTCGAAGGGCGTCGTGCACGACCGGCGTGAAGACAAGCTCGATGCCTCCAAGCAGCGCTATGTGCAAAAGACCTCCGCGCGCACGCTGGCCGACGTGATGGAAGGCGCCGATGTGCTGCTGGGATGTTCGGCCGCCGGTGCCGTCACGCAGGACATGGTCAAGAGCATGGCGCGCCAGCCGATCATCCTGGCGCTGGCCAACCCCGAGCCTGAGATCCGCCCCGAACTCGCGAAGGAAGTGCGGCCCGATTGCATCATCGCCACAGGCCGGTCGGACTACCCGAACCAGGTCAACAACGTGCTCTGCTTCCCGTACATCTTCCGTGGCGCACTCGACAGCGGCGCAACCTCGATCACCGAGGCGATGAAGGTCGCCTGCGTGCGCGAGATCGCCGACCTGGCCAAGGCCGAGATCAGTGCCGAGGTGGCTTCGGCCTACGCCGGCCGCGAACTGCGCTTCGGGCCCGATTACCTGATACCGACGCCTTTCGATTCACGGCTGATCCTGCGAATCGCGCCGGCTGTTGCCAAGGCCGCCGAAGCGTCTGGCGTGGCGACGCGGCCCATCAAGGATCTGGAGGCCTATCGCCAATCGCTGATGCGCTTCATCACACACACCGGCATGTTCATGCGGCCGGTGTTCGCGGCCGCGCGCGCCGAGCCCAAGCGCGTGGCGTATGCCGAAGGTGAAGACGAGCGCGTGCTGCGCGCGGTGCAGGTGGCGCTCGACGAGAAGCTCGTCCGGCCCATCCTGATCGGCCGGCCGGCGGTGATTGCGAGTCGCATCGAGCGGGCGGGCTTGCGGCTGCAGCCCGGGCGTGATTTCGACGTGGTCAACCCGGAAGACGATTCGCGCTTTCGCCAATACTGGGAGACATACCACCGCCTCAACGCGCGTGACGGCGTGACGCCCGAGATGGCCAAGGCCGCGGTGCGCCGGTCGAACACCACCATTGCCGCGCTCATGGTTCATCTGGGCGACGCAGACGGCCTCTTGTGCGGGCTGGTCGGCCGGTTCGACAGCCACCTGGGCCACTTGCGCGAGGTGATCGGCCTGCGCAGCGGCGCGCACGGTTTTGCGACGATGAACGCGCTGATGCTCGACAAGCACACGCTCTTCATCGCCGACACCTTCGTCAACGACGACCCGAGCGCCGAGCAGCTCGCCGACATCGCTGCCATGGCCGTCGAAACAGTGCAGCACTTCGGCCTGCCGCCCAAGGTGGCCTTCCTCTCGCACTCGAACTTCGGCAGCAGCAAGCGGCCCTCGGCCCTCAAGATGCGCGCCGCGCGCGACCTCTTCGTCAAACGCTGCCCGAACGTGCCGGCCGACGGCGAGATGCAGGGCGACGCCGCCCTAGGCGAAGACCTGCGCCAGACACTGATGCCCGATTCACCCCTGAGCGGCAGCGCCAACATCCTCGTGCTGCCCAATCTCGACGCCGCGAACATCCTCTTCAACGTGCTCAAGATGACCGGCGGCCAGGGCGTGACCGTCGGCCCCATCCTGCTCGGCGCCGACGCGCCAGCGCACATCCTCACGCCCTCCGCCACGGTGCGACGCGTGGTGAACATGACGGCGCTGACGGTGGCGCATGCGGGTGCGCTGGGAGCGGCGAAGGTGTCCGCAAAGTAAGCAGAGCGTCGAGCCAGCCGGCCTCCTGATCGAATCCTCTCCTCTTGGAGAGGATTCGGCGCGGGTTACTTGCCCAATCGCGCGATGAACCGCTTCACGTGCTGGGCGAACCGCTCCGGCTGTTCGGCCACGCTCAGGTGCGAGGCCTGGTCGAGCACGACGAGTTCGGCGCCGCGGATGCCTTTGGCGATGGCTTCGGACATTACCACCGGCGCACCCACGTCTTCCGCGCCGGCAATCACGAGCGTGGGGCAGGTGACTTCGCCGAGCCGGTCCAGCCAGTTCACGCCGGCGACGGCGGCGCAGCAGGCGACGTAGCCGGCTGGGTCGTTGCTGCGCAGCTTGCGGCGCCAGGAGACGATCACATCGGGGTTGGCGGCGCGGTAGCCGGCGTGGAAGTAGCGCTCCATCACCATGTCGGCGATCGAGGCCAGCCCGCCCTGCTCGACCATCGCGATGCGCTGCGCCCACATGGCCTTGGCGGCTTCGGGATACTGCGAGCTGCTGTTGGCGACGACGAGGCCACACAGCAGTTCCGGGTGGCGCACCGCCAAGCCCTGCCCGACCATGCCACCCATCGACAGGCCGACGAAGACGACCGGGCCGCGGCCCCATTCGCGGATGAGGCGGGCTGCGTCGTCCACCAGATCGTCCATCGAGTACGGACCGGCTGGTGCCGCCGAGCCGCCGTGGCCGCGGTGGTCGTAGCGCAGCACGGGATGTTCACCCGAGAGTTCGCCGGCGAGGTCGTCCCACATGTGCAGGTCGAGGCCGAGCGCGTGGCTCAGCACGACGGGCACGGCACCCTCGCCCTGCACTGCCGCCTGCAACTGTGGCTGGCTGAAGGTGTGGTGGGTCGAGACGCGCACGCCAGAGGCCAACGGCGCGAGCGGCGGCAGCAGGCCTTCTTCGCGCAGCGCGTCCATGGTGATCTTGAAGGCGGTGTTGGCCGCCGGCACGCCGCAGTAGATGGCGCCCTGCATCAGCGTTTCCTTGATCTTGGCGAGCGAGACGCCACCGGGCTGCTTGCTCGACCGGATGGCTGCCTTCACATGCAGCTCGAACTCCTCCCAGCGCGCCAGGCCCATGGTCATGCCGAGCACCAGCAGGCGGCGGGTGGGGTGATCGAGTTCGGGGCGGCCCCAGATGTCGTGCCACGCATAACGCGTGATCAGGCTTTGGAACTCGGCATTGAACTCGTTGGCGTTGTTGAGTGACTTGTCGACCCAGGCATCGCCCAGCACCGCGCGGCGGTTCTTGACGCCGCGGTCGAAGTCATCCTGTTGTCTTGCATCGTCTGTCATGGCTTGTCTCGTTCGATGGATTCATGGGTGGCCGCCAGCGCGGCGAGCTGCGGCTTCGCCAATGCGCCGGCGCGGCGTGCGGTGGCATCGGCATCGAAGACCGAGGTGATCTCGTCCGGCGCGAACTTCGCCGCCAGGCTTGAATCGGCCGCGACAGCTTCGAGCGTCACCTCGCGCAAGTGCCGCCGCTCGGCGACCACGCGCTGCGAGAGCGATTCCAGCAGCGCATGCGCGCGCGCCTTGCCGATGGATTGCGCGAAGAGCATCGAGACGCCTTCGGCGAACACCAGCCCTTGCAGCGCATCGATGTTCGCGCGCATGCGATCGGTATCGACCTGCAGCCCGG
The DNA here is from genome assembly GCA_026224975.1 of Rhodoferax sp. Taxonomy (GTDB): domain Bacteria; phylum Pseudomonadota; class Gammaproteobacteria; order Burkholderiales; family Burkholderiaceae_C; genus LMDS01. Next base: position 3,483 of record JAMFRW010000369.1, read on the forward strand.
CGCTCGCTTCGCACAACGCAGTGAGCGCACCGTGCGCCGAGGTGAACAGCCCCGGCCACTCGGCCAGCTCCGCCTGCCAGTTGCCGAGGCCACGCTCGTGCTCCTGCGGCATGGCAGCGAGCAGCGCGGCCACGTGATGCGGCGTGCGCGTGGCGGCGGCGAGGGCCAGCATCGAGGCCACCGGGTTGCGCTTGTGCGGCATCGCCGAGGAACCCCCGCGGCCACCGCCGCTCGGTTCGGCCAGCTCGGCGATCTCACCCTGCGCGAGCAGCGAAATGTCCTTGGCGATCTTGCCGAGCGAGCCGCACAGCACGCCGACTTGCGAGCCCAGCGACACCCACGAATCGCGCTGCGTATGCCACGCGCCCGGCGGCAATTCGAGCGACAACTCATCGGCCATGTGGCGCGCGACGCCCGGCGCCTTCTCGCCCATTACCGAGAGCGTGCCCACCGCGCCACCCATCTGCAACTGCAGCGCGGCCTGGCCCGCCACCCGCAGCCGCGCGCGGCCCCGCACCAGCGGCGCAATCCAGCCGACGAGCTTGAAGCCGACGCTGATGACCTGCGCCGGTTGCATCAGCGTACGGCCGAGGATGGGCGCGTCGCGGTGCCGCTCGGCGAGCGCGAGCAAGGTGGTGGTGAGCGTGGCGAGGCTGGCGTCGATGAGGCCGAGCGCGCGCCGTGTGGCGAGCACCATGGTGGTGTCGATCAGGTCCTGGCTGGTGCTGCCCCAGTGCACATAACCGGCCGCATCGGCGTCATCGCGGGCGACGAGTTCGGTGAGCTTCTTGACCAGCGGGATGGCGAGCGAGCCGGCCCGGCCGCTGGCGGCGATGATCGCGTTCACATCGAGCCGCTCGGCCCGGCAGGCGCCTGCAATCACCTGTGCAGCGGCGGCTGGGATCAACCCTTCGGCCGCCTGCGCGCGGGCCAGCGCAGCTTCGAAATCGAGCATGCCCTGCACGATCGCCACCTCGTCGAACACCGCGATCATCTCGGGCGTGGACAGGAAGCGTTCGAAGACCGATGCAGACATAGGATTTCCGTCAGGCGTGGCCGGGTGTGGAAATGTTGGAGACCTCGGCGGTCATCTGCACGCGCCGCGTCTTGCGGTCGAGCAGGTGGCGGATGTTGGCGAGCGAGATCAGATGCGCGCTCAGCAACGTCAAGATACCACTGCGATGCAGGCTGCCCACGGTGGCATCTGGAAGTGCGCGCAGCTAGGCTTCGTCGACCACATAGAAGCCATCGACCGAGAACTTGGCGCCGTCGGGCAGCGTGGCCGAGGCGTTCATTTCCTGCAGGATGTCGAGCGCCAGCAGCTCGCTGCAGAAGTTGCGCGTGCGCAGCGCCTCGGCATCGAACATCTCGAGGAACTGGATCGCCGCGGTGAGCGCCGGCGCGGGCTTGGCGGCGGCGTCGAAGAGCGGCTCGCCGACCTCATCGGAGAAGCCGCTCCAGGCCGCATCGATCAGCACGCCCGGCGAATCGGTGCCCTGCAACTGCGCCGTGAGGAAGGGGTAGCGCCTGATGAAGGCCGGCATGTAGCGGCCGACCCAGCGTTCGCCTTCGACGAACAGGTTCTCGCCCTGGCTCAGGCCCAGCATCGCGACCGGCGCGATCATCATCTTGCCGTTGGCATCGGTATCGCCGCTGCGCACGAAGACCAGCGGATATTCGAGGGCGGCCTGCGTGAACTCGGCGCCGGCCACGAAGACCGCATGCAAGGAACGAGCGATGCTGTAGTCGGCCAGCGATGAGATCTTCTTGCCGCGGTGGATAACCGAATCGAGCAGCACGGGTTCGCGGTAGAGCACGGAATTGATCAAGCAAGGACTCCTTCGGGTTCGGCCGCGAGCGCGCTCGCCAGCACCTTGTCCACACGTTTTCCATCGAGATCGACGACCTCGAAGCGCCAGCCTTCCCACTCGACCGAATCGGTGGTGCGCGGCAGGCGGCCGAGCAGCAGCATGATCATGCCGGCGAGCGTGTTGTAGCGCCCGCGGTCTTCTTCGGGCAGCTCTTTCAGCGCCAGCCGGTCCTTGAGTTCGGGCACGGGGATCAGGCCGTCGAAGAGCCAGCTTCCATCGGCGCGCTGCACCGCCCACGAGTCTTCGTCGGTCGGCGTGGTGAACTCGCCGGTGATGGCTTCGAGCACATCGCGGACGGTGATCATGCCCTGCACTTCGCCGTACTCGTCGACGACGAAAACGATCTGCGCGCTCGACGCGCGAAACTGGTCGAGCAGCTCCATGCCCGAGAGCGTCTCAGGCACGAAAACCGGCGGCTGCAGGCTCTCGTGCAACTGCAGCGCCTCGCCGCGCATCGCCTGCTGCAACAGGCTCTGGGCCGAGATGACGCCCACCACATCCTGCAGCCCGCCGCGGCAGACCGGGTAGCGTGAGTGCTCTTCGTCGCTGATGACGCGCAGCACGTCTTCGGGCGACGAGACCAGATCGAGCCACACCATCTCGGTGCGCGGGATCATCATCGAGCCGACCTGCCGATCGTCGAGCCGGAACACGTTGCGCACCATCTGATGCTCTTGCGCTTCGATGACGCCAGCGTCCAGCCCTTCTTCCAGGCTGGCGGCGATTTCTTCCTCCGTCACGCTGCGGCTCACGCCATCCTTGATGCCCAGCAGCTTGAGGGTGGTCTCGGTGCAGAAGGTCAGCAGCTTGACGAAGGGCCGGCCGATCAGCGAGAGCATTTCCATCGGCCGCGAGACCAGCCGCGCCACCGATTCGGGATGCGTCTGGCCGATGCGCTTGGGCACCAGTTCACCGAAGATGATGGTGAGGAAGGTGATCGAGACGACGACCATTGCGGTCGCGCTGATCTCTGCCGCCTTGTCGTGGATGTTCAGCGTTTCGTGCAGCCACGCGGCAAAGGGCGCCGAGAACGCCGCATCACCCACGATGCCGTTCAATACGCCGATGGAGGTGATGCCGATCTGCACGACCGAGAGAAACTTCGTCGGGTTGTCATGCAGGTCCATCGCGGCCTGCGCGCCTGATTCGCCGGCTTCGACCATGACCTGGAGGCGTGCCTTGCGGCTGGCGGTGAGCGCCATCTCCGACATGGCGAACAACGCGTTGAGGAAAATCAGGAATAGCAGTAGGGCAACGTCCATGCGGGGCGCGCGTCGATGAGACGAGCGCAGCGTAGCAGAATCAAGGCATGGATTATCTGATAGGTGACGTGCAAGGCTGCTGCGATCCGCTCGACAAATTGCTGGCGCAGGTCGGCTTCACGCCGTCTCGAGACCGCATCTACGTCCTGGGCGATCTGGTCAACCGCGGGCCGAAGTCGCTCGAAACACTGCGGCGCCTGCGCAGCTTTGGCGACGCAGCCGTGTGCCTGCTCGGCAACCACGACCTGAGCCTGCTCGCCGTGGCCCATGGTGTGCGCAAGCTGCACAAGGGAGACACGGTGCAGGAGATTCTGCAATCGCCCGAGCGCGAGGCCTGGCTGGAGTGGATCAGCCACCGGCGGATGGCGGTGCAGGAACACGGCTGGCTCATGGTGCACGCGGGCGTGGTGCCGCAGTGGGATGCGGCCACCACCTTGCAGCTCGCCGGCGAGCTGGAGCGCTGCCTGCAAGGGCCGGAAGCCGGTGACTTCTTTCATGCGATGTTCAGCAATGAGCCGCTGCGCTGGGACGCGGCACTCACCGGCCACAGGCGGCTGCGCTTTGCGACCAATGTGCTCACACGTATACGCTTCGTCACGACCGATGGCGCGCTCGATCTGGAGACGAAGGAAGGCGCCGGTGCCGCGCCCGCCGGCCTGGTGCCGTGGTTCGAAGCGCCGGGGCGACTCACGCAAGGCGTGCCGATCGCCTTCGGGCATTGGTCGACACTCGGCCTGATTGACCGGCCCGACCTGCTCTCGCTCGACACTGGCTGCGTCTGGGGCGGGCGCCTCACCGCCGTGCGGGTGGATGGCGGCCGGCGCGAAGTGATTCAGGTCGAATGCGAACAAGCGCAGCGGCCGGGCTGAACCTTCCTTCGTCGCCTTCCTTCTTCGATTGTCTGGACGCCCCATGGAACGCTTCACGATCTCACTCGACGACCGCCTGGCGCAACAGTTCGACACCTGGATGGCCGATCGGCAATACGCCAATCGCTCGGAGGCCGTGCGCGACCTGCTGCGCGCCGAGCTGGGCAAATCACAGCTCCAGAGCAAGAGCGGCAAACACTGCATCGCCTGCCTCTCATACGTGTTCAACCACCACGAACGCGACCTGGCCGAGCGGCTGACGGCGCTGCACCACGAGCACCATGACCTGAGCGTGTCGACGATGCATGCGCACCTCGACCACGACCATTGCCTGGAAACCGTGATCCTGCGCGGAGACACCGCCGCCGTCACCCGCTTTGCCGACGAGGTGTGCGCCGAGCGCGGCGTGCACCACGGCAAGCTCAACATCATCAGCGTGGAGCTGCACGAGCCGCACGGCAAGGGGCGCAAGGCCGTGGCGACGCATGTGCATCTGAAGCCGGCAACCTGAACCACGGCGGCGCACGCCGCCTGTCCCTGCGCATTCGGCGCCGCAGTGGCGAAACCGCCGCGTTTCGCTTTCGTCCATTCCGGAAGATTTAAGAAGAGTTGTCTCACAGTTCATACTCCCGTCACGGTGTATGAAGAAAATTCAACTCTGGTGCATCCGGCCGGCAGAACGCTGCGTAAGGCTGCGTGGGCACCTTCACTCGGGGACAAGAAGATGAGGATCCGGTTCGAACGCAAACCGCTGTTGGCGCGCACACAGGCCCACGCCGCAGTGATCCCTCTATGCGCAATTTTGTGCGCCGCATGGGCCAACGTGCAGGCACAGACCGCACCCGCGGCGCAGGCGTCTTCTGCAGAATCCAACACCACCGCCCAGCTCGCGCCGGTGCTCGTGCAAGGCAACTACAACAACGCCATCGGCACCTCGGACGCGGCGAGCCAGGGCAGCGTCACCGCCAAGCTGATCGAAAGCCGCCCCACGCTGCGCCCGGCCGAAGTGCTCGAATTCATCCCCGGCCTGATCGTCACGCAGCACAGTGGCGACGGCAAGGCCAACCAGTATTTCCTGCGCGGCTTCAACCTCGACCACGGCACCGATTTCGCGACCTTCGTGGCCGGCATGCCGGTCAACATGCCCACGCACGCGCACGGCCAGGGCTACAGCGACCTCAACTGGCTGATCCCCGAACTCGTCTCGCGCATCGACTACAAGAAGGGCCCGTACTACGCCGACGAAGGCGACTTTGCCTCGGCCGGCGCAGCGCACATCAGCCTCTTCGATTCGCTGCCGCGCGGTCTCTTCTCGCTCACCGCCGGCCAGAACGGCTACGGCCGCGCGCTCGTCGCCAATACCAGCGCCGTGGCCGACGGCAAGCTGCTTTACGCTCTCGAACTCGCGCACAACGACGGGCCCTGGGACAACCCCGAAAAGTTCCACCGCTTCAACGGCGTGCTGCGCTACAGCTTCGGCGGCGAAGACAACCGTTCGGCCATCACCGCGATGGCGTATTCGGCCGGCTGGAACTCCACCGACCAGATCCCGCTGCGGGCCGTCACCAGCGGCCAGATCGGCCGCTTCGGCGCCATCGACCCGACCGACGGCGGGCAGACGCAGCGCTTCAGCCTCTCCTACGAAACGCAGCGCCGGTTGAGCGACGGCGTGTTCAAGATCAATGCGTATGCGATCCAGTCGCGACTGGACCTGTACTCGAACTTCACCTTCTTCCAGGAGCACCCGATCGATCTGGACCCGACCCAGATCGACGGCGACCAGTTCAACCAATCGGAGCGCCGCAACGTCTTCGGCCTGGCCACCAGCCGAAGCTGGAACATGCAGTTGGCAGGACGCGATTCGGTGACGACGGTGGGACTGCAACTGCGCCACGACCGGCTGAGCCCCGTCGGCCTGTACAGCACGGTCGCGCGCCAGCGAGTTGCGACCACGCAAGAAAGCAGAGTGCGCGAAACCGGCGTCGGCCTCTATGCCGAGAACGCCACGCAGATCACACCGTGGCTGCGCGGCGTGGCCGGCCTGCGCAGCGACTACTACGACTTCGATGTGAACAGTTCGATCGCCGCGAACACCGGTAAGCGCAGCGCCACCATCACCTCGCCCAAGCTCTCGCTGATCTTCGGGCCCTGGAGCAAGACCGAATACTTCGTCAACTACGGCTACGGCTTTCACAGCAACGACGCGCGCGGCGCTACCGCCGGCACCGACCCGGTCAACCCGCTCGTGCGCTCCAAGGGCGGCGAGATCGGCGTGCGCACCGAGATCATCCCCGGCCTGCAAAGCTCGCTCGCCTTGTGGCAGTTGCGGCTGGGCTCGGAGCTGGTCTTCGTCGGCGACGCCGGCACGACCGAACCCAACCGCGCGAGCAAGCGTTACGGCATCGAGTTCAACAACCACTACATTGCCCAACCGTGGTTGTTCTTCGATGCCGACGTGGCCGTCTCACGCGCCCGCTTCACCGAGCCCGATGCGGCCGACCCGACCGTCGGCAACCACATTCCCGGATCGATCGACACCGTCGTCTCGCTCGGCGCAACCGTCAGCGACTACGGCCCGTGGTTCGGCCAGTTCCAGGTGCGCTATTTCGGCCCGCGCCCGCTGATCGAAGACAACAGCCAGCGCTCCAAAGCCACGACGCTGGCCTACATGCGGCTGGGCTACAAGATCAACACCAACCTCAAGCTGGCGCTCGATGTGTTCAACCTCTTCGACCGCAAGGCGAGCGACATCGACTACTACTACGCCTCGCGCCTCAAGGGCGAGCCAGCCGAAGGTGTGAACGACATTCACTTCCATCCGGTCGAGCCGAGAAGCGTGAGGCTCACGCTGATGGCGAACTTCTGATCGATCGACTTCGGAAGCGTCAACGCCCTGGCAGCGGCCCACGTCCGAGCTGCGGCTTGGGGCCCAGCTCCGGCTTCTTCGCGCCGCCCTTGTCGATGAGGTCGATGGCCGTGGCGAGCGCAACTTCGAGCTGCCGGTCGTGCCCGGCGGCGGTGTCCTGAGGCGCGTTGTCGATCTCGATCTGCGGATCGGTGCCGTAGTTCTCGACGCCCCAGCCCACGTCCTGAAACCAGAACGAGAATTCTGGCTGCGTGGTCTCGGTGCCATCGGCAAGCTTGTGGCGGGGCCAGATGCCGATCACGCCGCCCCAGGTGCGCGTGCCGACGAGCGGGCCGATGCCCATGATCTTGAAGCTGTGCGAGAAGATGTCGCCATCCGACCCGGCATGCTCGTTGGTGAGCGCGACCACCGGCCCGGCGACCGCCTCTTCCGGATATGGCGCCGGCAGGCCCCAGCGTGCTGTCGCATAGCCGATGCGCCGGCGCGCGACCTTTTCCAGCAGCAGCGACGACACATGGCCGCCGCGGTTGTAGCGGATGTCGACGATCAAGCCGTCACGATCACATTCGGCGCTGAAGTAGCGATGAAATTCGGCGAAGCCCGGCGCCATCATGTCGGGCAAATGGAAGTAGCCCACGCGCCCGCCCGACTGCGCATGCACCCAGGCGCGGTTGCGCTCGACCCACTCGCGGTAGCGCGCGGGCACGTCGTCGGCCAGCGTGGTAACGAGCACCGTGCGGGTGGTCTGCGCAGCAGCGTCACCGGCGATTGGCGATGACGCCAATGTCAGCTCGACCTTGCTCGCCGCCTGATGCACCAGCAGCGCCTGCGGTGGCCGCTCGCGTGACACACGCTGGCCGTTGATCGCGACGATGCGCTCGCCCACGCGCGCTTCCACGCCGACGGCGTTGAGCGGCGAATCGGCCGCGGCATCCCACGCATCACCGGCCACGATGCGGGTGATCTCGTAGCTCTGGTCGGCGTCGACATAACGCAACTCCGCGGCCAGGTGGCCGAGCGCGAGTTGCGGCGGGCGCCGGTGGTCGCCGCCCATCTCATACGCATGCGAGGTGCCGAGTTCGCCTTGCAGCTCCCAGATCAAATCGGAGAGTTCGGCCCGCGTGGCGACGCGATCGACCAGCGGTGCATAGCGCTCGTAGATCACAGTCCAGTCGATACCGGACATGTCGGGCACCCAGAAGTGATCGCGCTGCAGCCGCCACACCTCGCGGAACATCTGCCGCCATTCGAGTCGCGGCTCGACCGAGACGCGGACGCGCGCCAAGTCGATCCAGCCACTCTTGCGCGACGGTGCGTCGGGCACCACGTCGTCGGCTTCCGGCGGCTTGGCATTGGCCGCGATGACGCGCAGGCGCTTGCCCTCGCGCACGACGAGCGTGGTGTGGTCGGCGGCGAGCACGAAGCTGTCGGCCTGGGCCATCAGCGTCTCGGTGCGCAGGGTGTCGAAGTCGAACACTTCGAGCTTGCCCGGTGCTTCCTTGTGGCCGCCGCGGCCATGCGCGCCGGCGATCGGCAGAACAGTCCACACGACCTTGCCATCGGCCACGCCGGCGATGCGGCCGAAGCGGTTTTCGGAGACGGGGAAGGCCGCCGTGCGCTGCACGATGCCTTCGAGATCGACGCGTACCGTGGTCGCGGTCGGAGTGGCCTTGGGGGCATCGCCACCGGGGGCCTCTGCCTTCATGCCCTTGGGCACCGCATCGAACGGCGGCCGCCCACCGGCCTGCAGCGCAATCAGGTAAGGACGCGACGCACGCGGGAAGCTCATCTCGAACTGCACGCTGTCGTAGACCGGATCGAAGGTGCGGTACGACAGGAAGTAGAGGTACTTGCCTTGCGGATCGAAGGCCGGCGCATAGTCCTTGAATTCCGGCTGCGTGACGAGCACGGTGCGCGGCGTGCCTACCTCGTGCAGCTTGATCGCTGTGTGGCGCAGGCTGGTCTGGAACGAGTAGGCGAGCCAGGCGCCATCGGGCGACCAGGCGAGATCGTCGCTGCGGCCGGCCTCGCTGTGGTCGATCACCGTCAACGTGCCGCTGGCCACGTCGCCGATCAGCACTTCGTTGCGGTGGTTGGCGATGGCGACCAGCGTGCCGACCGGCGCGGCGAGCATGGCGACGACGCGGCCCAGATCCCAATCCAACTCGCGTGCCGCCAGCGCCTGCGACGCATCACCTGCGAACACGCTCAGCCGCTCTTCGCCCGAGGCATCGCCGACCGCAACAAGTGTTGTGCCATCGGCCAACCATTGCCCGTGCCGCCAGCGCGCACCATCGGCCTGCCCGTGCTGCCGCACCGCGCCCTCCCACAGCGCGAACGAAAAGAACTGGCCGCGCGCCTCGACCGCCAAGCTGTGGCCAGCAGGATGAACATGCAGCGTGCCGAGGTGGTCGGCGGCCGGCACAAACTTGCGCGCAGCCTGCGTGAGGTGCGATGGGGTCTCGATCGCGACCGGGTTCGTCTGGTCTGTCGCGGGATCGAACAGCCACACCTCGGCGCCGCATTGGTAGACGATGCGTTGCCCATCAGTCTGCGCATGGCGCGCGTAGAACGCGTCGTGGTCGGTGTGGCGGCGCGGGTCGCTGCCATCGGGGCGCACCGAGTAGAGGTTGCCCACGCCTTCGGCATCCGAGAGGTAGTAGATGCGCCCACCGACCCACATCGGGCTGGTGATGTTGCCCATCAACTCACTCATGCGGCGGAACCGCCCGGAGCCGCTCTCGTCGATCCACAAATGGCCGGCCGTACCACCGCGGTAGCGCTTCCAGCGCGCCGGATCGGCCGTGTTGCGCCCGATGACGCTCGGCGTGCCATCGGCCGACGGCGGGCCGTACGCCAGGTGATTGACCTGCCCCAACGGCAGCGCCTGCGGCGAGCCGCCCGCCGGGTCCAGCGTGAAGGCGCGGTAGTTGCGAAAGAACGGCTGGCCATGGGTGGTGACGAAGAGGATGTGCCCCTGCGGCGTCCACCCGCGCACGATCACGTCGGGCCCCTGCCAGGTGAGGCGCCCCGCCGGGCCGCCCGCACTCGGCATCAGGTAGACCTCGGGATGCTGCTCGTCACGCCCGACGAAGGCGATCCACCGCCCATCTGGTGAGATGCACGGCGTGGAAGGCTCCGAGAGCCCCGCCGTCAGCCGCCGCGCCACGCCGCCGGCGGCGCTCACGCTCCAGAGGTCGTCGTCGGCGACGAAGACGATGGTGTCGCCACTCAACGCGGGGTGGCGCAAATAGGCAGAGGTGTGGGAGGTCGAGACGTGTGGGCTTGAGAACGGCATGGTCTGAGGCGGCGGTTGGCGCGGGCAAGCAGAGCGCCCGGCGGGTCCGCGGAGACACCGGGCGCCCCCATGCTATTACTGCGCGCGCCGACCGACCGTCCCTAGGCCGAAGTTACACTCGATGGCTTGGAAGGCTGGCCGAGCGGTTTAAGGCAGCAGTCTTGAAAACTGCCGAGGGTTCACGCCCTCCGTGGGTTCGAATCCCACGCCTTCCACCAGAACCTAGGCGGTTTCAAGACCGAAGCGCAACACCGGAGTTATTGAGTTGAAGCGGAAGCCTGATGAGAGCCAGCCAGTGTCCGAGCAAAGACCTGCAGCGGGCTGAGCCAATTGTGCGTCGCACGAGGCCGGTTGTTCATGCTGCCGGCGATGCCGTCGAGTTCGTTCTGGCCGTAGACACTCAGATCCGTGCCCTTGGGCAGGTACTGGCGCAACAGCCCGTTGGTGTTCTCGCAGGTGCCGCGTTGCCACGGGCAGTGCGGGTCGCAGTCTGTCACGCGCTGCTTGCCGTCTGGCGAGGGCAATTTCAAAACTGTACGATTTTCTCGTACGGTTGCTCGGAGCCGGCTTCCTGCGCCAGCTTGCGCTTCAGGTCAGACCAATAGCGGCGGGCGTTGCTGCTGTCCGTGAGTACCTGCACCACGTCGATGACGGAGAACCACCACGCTTCGGTGGCCTCGTCGTACACACGGCGGATGTCGCGGCCTTCGAACTGGGTCGGCAGGATTTTCATCTGGCGCTTCTTGACGTTTCAGGTGCTGGATGATGCCGAATGACGGAGCATCAATCTCGCTCACCGCCACCTCAAGTGATCACACTGATCTGCCAAGGCACGAACTCGTTCTGACCATACCCATGCACTTCGCTGCGCGACGGCCGGCCCGAAGCCGTGTCGAGCAGGAGTTGGAACAGCTCGGCGCCGAGGGCACGGATGGTCTTGGTGCCGTCCAGCACTTCGCCGCAGTTCAGGTCCATGTCGTCGGACTGTCGTTGCATCAACGCCGTGTTGGTGGCGAGCTTGACCGACGGTGATGGCGCGCAGCCATAGGCGGAGCCGCGCCCGGTGGTGAAGCAGATCAGGTTCGCACCGCCTGCGACCTGGCCTGTGGCCGAGATGGGGTCGTAGCCGGGTGTGTCCATGAACACCAGGCCGCGCGCCGTCACCGGCTGCGCGTATTCGTAGACCTCGGTGAGGTTGCTGGAGCCACCCTTGGCGATGCCGCCGAGCGACTTCTCCAGCACGGTAGTCAAGCCGCCCGCCTTGTTGCCGGCCGAGGGGTTGTTGTTCATCTGTGCGCCGTTGCGGCTGCAATACTCCTCCCACCAGCGGATGCGGCCGACGAGCTTGTGGCCGATCTCGACGGACTGCGCGCGCCGCGTCAGCAGGTGTTCGGCGCCATAGATTTCCGGCGTTTCCGAGAGAATGGCCGTGCCGCCGTGCGCGACCAACAGGTCGACGGCCGCGCCCAGCACCGGGTTGGCGGAGATGCCGGAGTAGCCATCGGAGCCGCCGCATTGCAGGCCGATCACGAGGTGGCTGGCCGGCACGCTGCGGCGTTCGACCTGGTTGGCGCGTGGCAACAGTTCTTCGATGAGTTCGATGCCGCGTGCGATGGCCTTGGTGGTGCCTCCCGCGTCCTGGATGGTGTACGCGCGCAGCGTGCCCGAATCCTCCAAGCCCTGCGACGCGAGCAGCTTGGGGATCTGGTTGGTTTCGCAGCCCAGTCCGATGACCAGCACGCTGGCGAAGTTGGGGTGGCAGGCGTAGCCGCCCAGCGTGCGCTGCAGAATGGCCAGGCCCTCGCCTTCTGAATCGATGCCGCAGCCGCTGCCGTGCGTCAGCGCCACGACGCCATCGACCTTGGGAAACGCCGCCAGCGCCTCGGGATGGATGTCGCGCCGGAAGTGATCGGCGATGGCGCGTGCAACCGTGGCCGAGCAGTTCACCGAGGTCAGGATGCCGATGTAATTGCGCGTGGCGATCCGGCCATCCTCACGCACGATGCCTTCGAAGTGCGCGGGGTTTGCGGCCGGCTGGGTCTCGCGTGCTTCGACGCCGAAGGCGTAGTCACGGACGAAGTCGCCCATCGCCATGTTGTGCGAATGAACGTGCTGGCCGGGGCGAATGGGCTGGCTGGCGAAGCCGATGATCTGGCCGTAGCGGCGGACGGTCTCGCCAACCTCGATGGCGCGCGTTGCCATCTTGTGGCCCGGCGGGATCAGGCCCGAGACGGTCGTGCTTTCGGCTGCGATGTAAGTGCCCGAGACGAGTTGGTCGAGCGAGACGACGACGTTGTCATCGGGGTGCAGGCGGATGACGCGTGCGCCTCTTGGCGTCGCGATCTTGTCGGCGGATTGTTCTTCGGTAGGGGAAAGCATGACGATGCCTCCGTGGGTTCGGTGAAGGGTCTAGAAGGAACCGCGCTCGAGCAGGTCCTTGAGTTGTTGCGAAGTGGGCAACCCGTCGCAATCGCCCGGAAACTGCACGACGCGGGCGCCGATGGCGTTGCCGCGCGCGGCGGCCTGCTCGGTCGAAAGGCCTTGCAGCAAGGCGCTGATGACGCCGACGGCAAAGCCATCGCCAGCACCCACCGTGTCAACCACCTTCGGGACGCGCCAGCCCGGCACCGTGCCGCGACCATCCGGCCCGGCGTAGTAAGCGCCTTGCGCGCCGAGCTTGATGACGACGCGTTGCACACCGCGGGCCAGATAGAAGTCGGCGATGTCCTCCTGGCTTGTGCCGCCCGTGAGAAGCTGTCCTTCGGCCAGGCCCGGCATCACCAGATCGGCATGCTCGGCCAGACCGTTCATCGTCTCGACCATGGCCTGCTGCGACGGCCACAGGCTCGGCCGCAGGTTGGGGTCGAACGACACAGTGCGGCCGGCTGAACGAGCCTGCTGCGCCATCCCGAATACCAGCTCGCACACCGCTGGCCCCAAGGCCGGGCAGATCCCGGTGAGGTGCAGGTGCCGCGACGCAGCGCAATAGTCAACCGGGTTGTCGGCAGGGCTCAGATGGCTGGCCGCCGAGCCACGCCGGAAGTATTCGATGCGCGGGTCAGCACCATCGAGTTCGAGCGACTTGAGCATGAAGCCGGTCGGGTATCGCGCGTCTATCTCGACGTGAGAGTTGCCGATGCCTTCCGATGCGAGGAAGTTCAAGAGACCTTCGCCGAAACTGTCGCGCCCGACTTTGCTGACATAACCGACCTTCAGACCGAGGCGGGCGAGCCCGACGGCAACGTTCAGTTCCGCACCTGCCGTGGCCCGCCTGAACTGCTGGACTTCCGACAACGCGCCCGGCTGCATGGCGATGAACAACACCATGGCTTCGCCCACGGTTACGACGTCGACGGGTCTTGTCTCGATGCTCAAGGGAAAGGTCTCCAGGCCGGGTTGGTTCAACGCGCGCTGCCCAACGCCGCGTGCAACATCGGTTGCGCGATGCCGGCGTGCAGCTTATCGGCCAGCTCGACGATGGGCAAAAAGCGCCGCTGCTTCTTCTGCGCATGGTTCTGCGCGATGTCTGCCAACCGGTGGTTCAGATAAGGGTTCAGCAGCCGCTCTCTCAAGTCAACGAGATAGGCTTCAGCCTCAGCGCGCTGCCCCAGCGCATCGAAGACAGGCAACACCTCGCCGGCCCAGAACAATTCGAGTGCGAGCCGAAGCACCGCATCGTTCATGGCCTGCTGCACGGTCTCGCCTTCGGCGCGGCCTTCCGTCAACCAGCGCTCGGCGAGAAAGCTGTGGCCCGCGTTCAGCAGGAAGAGCTTCAGGCGCTCATGCCGCTCCAAATCATCGGTCAGCAGAATGGCTTCGTGCACACACGGCAGCACCAGCCCGGCTTGCCGCTCGATGGCCCACAGTGCATAGGGCTCGGCCACGGCGCCGACAGGGTGCAGCGCCTCCGACACGATGCGGTCCACCAGCGAGTTGGCCCAGATGCAATGGCTGGACAACCAGTCGACGAAGCCCGCGTCTAGATGCCACTGCCGCGCGAGACTGCACACCAGGTCGCGCAGCACATCACCGTTGCGTTCGATCAGTTCGCAGGGAAAGATCGAGAGATCGGCCGCGGGCCGCATGAGCCAGCGATGGTGCAGCAACACCAGCAGCTTGGCCGGGAATCCGCGCGGCGCACGCGTTCTGTTGCCTATCGATGCCGGGCCGTCTTGTTCGTCGAGTTGGTAGCCGCTGTCGGCCGTGTTCGAGACGATGACGCGCACCTCGCCCGCCACGGCGTCGTGCACCGCCGACCAGTCCGCATCGGCTTGCAGCGCTTGGCGCACTGCCCGGCAGGTGATGGTTTCGTCGATGCGCTTGCCGTCACGAAGGCCGCGGATGCGCACCGGGTAACCATCGCCCCCGGCGAGCGCAGCCACTCGCGCGGCGCTCGCCGGGTTGTTCGTGGTTTGCACGACGGTGATGCCGCCAATGGCCTGGCCCGCCTCGCCGCGGGCCAGCGCCTGCGAGACGAACAGGTCCACATGCGCCTGCAGGAAGCGGCTGGTGCCGAACTGGAGGATGGCTTGGCCCATAGCGCTCAGCACTCCACGATGGCTTTGACGACACCTCGCGCGGGGTCCAGCAGGTTCTTGAAGTCGGCCGGCACATCGGCCAGCGACATGCGATGCGTGTTCAGCGCTGCATCGGGGATCTTGCCGGCGCGCATGGCATCGAGCACGGTCTCGAAGTCTTCGGTGGTCGCGTTGCGACTGCCGAGCAGCGTGGTCTCGCGCTTGTGGAATTCCGGGTCGGAGAAGCTGATGGTCGCGCCCACCACCGAGATCAGCACGTAGGTTCCCGCGTGGGCGACGAACTTGAAACCGCGCTCCATCGCCTTGGGGTTGCCGGTGGCATCGAACACCACATCGAAGAACTCGTTGTCGGTGAGTGCGGCGAGTTGCTGTTCGTCGTCATCGGCGATCTGCACCGAGGCCGCCATGGCAAGTTGCGTGGTGCAGAAGTCGAGCCGGTCCTTGCGCGTGTCGAGTGCGGTGACTTGCGCGCCGCGCAGCTTCGAGAAGATCATCGCCGCCATGCCGATCGGCCCGGCGCCCACCACCAGCACGCGCTGGCAGGCTTTCACATCGCCCCGGCGCACCGCATGGGCGCCGATGGCGAGAAATTCGACCATCGCGGCCTGGTCGAGTGACACGCCTTCGGCCTTGTGCACGAAGCCTTGCGGTACGGTGAGGTACTCGGTGAACGCACCGTCGCGGTGAACGCCCAGCACCTGGATGTTCACGCAGCAGTTGGTCCGGCCCTGGCGGCAGGCAATGCATTTGCCGCACGAGAGGTAAGGCATCACGTAGACCGCATCGCCACGCGCCAGCTTGCCTTTGGCAGGCGCTTCTTCGACGATGCCGGACAGCTCGTGCCCCATCACCCTCGGGTAGTTGAGGTAGGGCTGGTTGCCGGTGAAGATGTGCAGGTCGGTGCCGCAGACGCCGACGCGCTTGACACGCAGCAGCACGTCGTCATCACCCCGAACCGGCATCGGCCGGTCTTCGGCGTGCAGGGTGCCGGGCGTTTCGCAAATAACGGTCAACATGAAGTGATCCTTGCTTGGAGGAGGTGGGTGCTTCAGCCGTGAAAGCGCCTGTAGATCTCGGCGAGCTTGCCGTTCTCGGTGTTCTTGGCGATCCACTGGTTGATCCAGGTCTGCAGCTTGGTTTCGCCTTTGCGCAGG
>JAMFRW010000370.1 GCA_026224975.1 Rhodoferax sp.
CGCAGCGGTAGGGCTCGGCCTCGTTCAGCACGCGCGGCTGCTTGCGCGCCTTGCCGGCATCGGCGAGCCAGAGCCGCGGCGCGAGCGTGATGGCGTCTTCGGGGCAGGTGCTGGCGCACAGGCCGCATTGCACGCAGTTCGATTCGATGAAGCGCAGCTGCGGTTTCTCGGCGTTGTCGGCCAGCGCGGCTTCGGGGCAGGCGCTGACGCAGCTCAGGCACAGGGTGCAGCGGTCGGTGTTGACCACGAGGCTGCCGAAGGGGCTGGCCGGGGCGGGTAGAGTGATCGCTTCGGGGATGGCGCGCGCTTGCTGCATCAGGTGGTCGATGGCCAGGTCGAGCGTGGCCCGCTTTTCGGCCTGCACCGTGAAGCTGGCGGCCTTGGCCACGCCTTGCGCCGGGCGGGCTTGCAGTGCGGCATCGAGCGCCATCACATCGTCCGCCTCGACGATGCGGAAGTGCTCGCCTTCGAAGCCCAGGCCCGTGACGATCGCCTGCGCCACTTCCATCTGCGCGGCCACCGCCGCGCGGTACTCGGGCGCTTCTTCCGAGGTCATCAGCACCCACACCTGCGAGGCGCCGAACGCGATGGCCGAGAGCCACAGCTCGATGCCGATCGAGGCCGTGTGCCAGGCATCGAGCGGCAGCACCCGGGCCGGCACGCCACGCACCTCGGCGCGGGTTTGCGCGGCGCGGCCCAGGTCGCCGATCCAGCGCGTGCCTGCGCCCTGGCTGTGGATCAAGAGCGCGGCTTCCTTGCCGCCGGCGCGGGCGTAGGTCGAGAGCAGCGTGCGGATGCGTTTGCCCTGCTCCTGCGGGCGCGGCGTGGCGTAGCTGATCGCGCCGCTCGGGCAGACGGTGGTGCAGGCGCCGCAGCCCACGCACAGGTGCGGCTCCACGATGATGCCGGCCAGCGAGCCGCTGCTGCTCGATCGCCCCTTCATCGAGGCATCGCTGCGGATCGCCTTGGCCGAGCACACGTCGATGCAGGCGGTGCAGCCGGTCTGCTCGTTGCGGCTGTGGGCGCAGATCTTCTGCTTGTAGTTGAAGAACTTGGGCTTCTCGAACTCGCCGACGCTGTCGCGGAGTTGGATCACCGCATCGACCAGCGCGGCTTCATTGGCGGCGTGAAAGTAGCCCTGTGGCGGCTGATGCAGCGTGATGAGCGGCGTGGCGCCCAGGTCGAGCACCAGGTCGAAGTGTTCACTGAAGGCCTGTGGCGCGCGCTGGAAATCGATGGCCCCAGCGGCGTCGCAGGCGCGCACGCAATCACGGTGGTTGGTGCATCGGGCCAGGTCGATCAGGTACGAAAAATCGATCGCGCCTTCGGGGCAGACCTCGATGCAGGCGTTGCAGCGCGTGCAGAGGTCGAGGTCGATGGGGTTGGACTGCGTCCAGCTCACCTCGAAGGCGCCCAGCCAGCCGGTGATGGCCGTGACGCTGCCGGCGTGCACCGGGTAGGCGCGCTCTTGCGGCGGCACGGTGGCAACTGTTGCCCAGCCGCCGATCTGCCTCGGATCGGCTCGAATCGCCTCGGCAGCGCCCGCCGCATCCGTCGCGTTCAGCAGCACCGTCACATCCAGCGTGTCGGCCAGCATCTTCGCGGCACGCGTGGCGCGCTGCGCCGGGCCGATCACCAGCACGCGGCCCTCGCTGCGGTAGCTCACGGTCGGCACCGGCTCGGGCTCGGGCAATTGCGCCAGGGCCAGCAAGGCGGCGATCTTGGGCGTGGCGGCGCGCGCGTCTTTCGACCAACCGCCCGTTTCGCGGATGTTGACGAAGCGGATCGGCCGCTCGGCCAGGCCCGGCGCGCCGACGGTCTGCTCGTTCAGTTCGCGGAAAAGCCGGCTCTCCTGCGTGCAGGCCACCAGCACGTCGTCGCCCGACTTGGCCGCGCGCTGGAAGGCACCAGCCTCGCGCCGGCATAGCAGTGTGTGGACGTTCTCGAGCCCGCTGCCGGCATCAGGCCCGAGCGCCTTGAAGAGGCCCGGGCCGTCCAGCGGCATCGTCTTGTTGCAGTCGCAAATCAGCGTGGTCATCGCGGGGGTCTTCGGGTTCGGTGGGTGCGGGGGTGGCGTCGGCAGCCGTGGTCGAGGCCAGGGCCGCCGGGGGCGTAGCGGCAATGTCAGCTACTGCTTCGGCGCTCTTGCCGCCAGTGCTTTTGTCTTCGGTCTCTTCATGGTCGAACAGCCCCAGGAACTTCGACTGGTTCATGCGCCGCAGCATAGCGAGCGGTATCGGGTCGGGCTGGCTGTAGTCGTCGATGTAGGTGTCCAGCCCGTCCATGATGTTGAAGTGCGGGTCGGCAAATAGCTTCTTCATGGCCGCCTGCTTGACGCCGTTGTCGATGCCGGGCGCGACGAACCGGGCGTAGTCGGATTCGCGGGTGAGCAAGGCGACATCGGCCATGGTCGGCAGCGGTTCGGCGGGGGTCGGAGGCGCGGTTGCAGGCTCCGCAGGCAGCGTCGCCGCAGACAACTCGACAGGAGCAGCGGATGAAGCCGCGGCCTCGTCGCGTTCGGCCACATCGACACCCGCCCGCACCTGCTGCTTGCGCCGCGCCCAGCGCGAGAGAAACCCGCCGGACCCTTCACCTGCATCATCGCCCGCCGCCTTCGAATCACCCCCGCTCACCGCCGCTGCTCCGGCGACAGGAACGACTGCGGCCGTCGCCTCTTCTTGGGCTCGGGTTTGTAGTGCTCATCGGTGTAGGCGCGCAGCCATTCGGCCAGCTCGGCCGGCAGCGGCACGTTGTCGATGCGCTCCTGCGCGTCGAGCCAGCGGCCGGCTTCGGTGTAGGAGACGCTCACGGTTTCGGGCCAGGCGCGCGACGGGTCTTCATCGTCGATGCGCCACATGACGAACCACACCGGCGCGCCGGACGAAAGGTTCAAAAAGTACCCTTCGCCTTCGTCGCGAAAGAGTTCGAGCAGGAAGTTCGGGTACAGCGTCGACCGAACCCGGCCATCGTCACGCAGCACACGCGGCGCGGTGCCGAAGGCCTCTTCGTGCGGCACCACATCGACGAGCTTGAAGCGCCACGCCTCCCACTGGTTGGGGTTGGCCTCGCGCTCCATCACCACGGCCACGCGCACCGAAGGGCGCTCCGGGCGGGTCATGGTTGTCGGCGGGACATAGGCGGCCTCTTGCATAGGCCCGCAGTCTAGACGCTGGCGCGCGGCCGCGGCGGCGGCCCGCCCCGCGGCATCAAGTGTCTTTGGAGATCGAGATGCTCGGGAACTTGGCCGAGAAGTCCTTGGCCCGCTGCGCGATCTTCACCGCCACCTGCCGCGCCACCGTCTTGTAGAGCACGGCGATCTCGCCATCGGGGTCGCTCACCACGCTGGGCCGGCCGGCATCGGCCTGCACGCGGATCGAGAGGTTGAGCGGCAGGGCGCCGAGGTAATCCATCTTGTATTCGGCCGCGAGGCGCTTGCCGCCTTCCTCGCCGAAGATGTGCTCCACATGGCCGCAGTTCTCGCACACATGCACCGCCATGTTCTCGACGATGCCCAGGATCGGCACGCCGACCTTCTCGAACATCTTGATGCCCTTCTTGGCGTCGAGCAGGGCGATGTCTTGCGGCGTGGTCACGATCACCGCGCCGGTGAGCGGCACGCGCTGGCTGAGCGTCAACTGGATGTCGCCGGTGCCGGGCGGCATGTCGACGATGAGCAGATCGAGGGGCGCGTCCGGCGTTGCCCAGCGTGTCATGCGCAGCATTTGCTGCAAGGATTTCGAGATCGTCTTGAAGGCAAGAGAGTCCAAGATTTTGAACAAAGCTTCCTCGTCGCTCTGATGTTCTCTGAGTGAATAGGTGGGTCGGGGACTAGTCAGAGTCGTCGAGACGGCGATGGGCTGGAAA
>JAMFRW010000371.1 GCA_026224975.1 Rhodoferax sp.
GCAATCGCCGTCGTACCGCCTCGTCCATCCGCTTTGTCACCATGCGTTGCACCCAATACTTGCCAAGTATCGGTACAACGCATGAACGAATCAACGGTTGTCATGATTTATGTAAATCTCAATAATAGGCAGCGTCAGGCGTGCCCCATGCATGCGTGAAGGCGTAGAGAACCAGCGGGAGCGACATGAGCTAACGCAGCTTTGACAGTGCCGAGCACGGTGAAGAAGAAGCGTACGCGGCGCGAGAAGTTCTTGGCGGACATGGAGGGGGTGGTGCCGTGGTCGCGTCTGATCGCGGTGATCGAGCCGCTGTACCCGACGAGCGGCCGCGTTGGGCGCCAGCCAATCGGTGTTCCCGGCATGCTGCGCGTGTACTGCCTGCAGCAGTGGTACAGACGGGCCGACAAGGCGCTGGGAGATGCGCTGTGCGACAGTCAGGTGCTGCGCGACTTCGTGGGCATCGCCCTGTGGCGCGAGTCGGTGCCTGCCGAGGCTCTGGAGGGAGCTGCTGGCGCGTGAACTTCGCGTGGGCAGAGCCCCACGGCGCAATCAGCAACGGTCCTGCCTACGCCGATAAAGCGGTGTTCGTTTCGACAGATGGCTGGGGTTCCGCGGGCAGCATCAACGATTCGGCGCTCAACTGGCGCTCTGTGCGGCCGATATCGTGTACTAACCCAGAGATGTGCCCCGCGTGCGTCGCACCCCATGCCGCTGTCGCTAGCAAGACTCAAGTCACGCGTTTCTCTCTGGACCAGTTCTGTCCGGGACAGCTTTGTCGTCCTGCTGCCCTTTACCTTTTTCGGCGTAGCGGCGACGCTTCTGAGTAACTTCCCGATCCGGGCGGTCCATGATTTCCTGAACCGTACTCTGGGCGCGGGATGGCCGGCGGCCACGACAGGAGTCGTCCAGGCAACCTATGGCGTATTCGGCATTGCACTTGCAGTCGTGCTGAGCATGCAACTGGCCCGCCGCCTGCCGACCTCCGACAGCGAGGACATGCTGCCGCCGGCCTGGGCGGGGATGTCGGCACTGATGAACTTCATGCTGTGCGTGGTCGCCGCCAGCGGCCCGAGCCTGGCTGCGCTGGGTCAGGGCTCGATGCTGCTGGGCATCGCAATCGGCATCATCACGCCGGAACTGCTGCGCCCGCTGGCCGCTGCGTCCGCCTTGCGCAGGCTGGCAATCGGCTACGACAGCGACCCGAACTTCTATCACGCCACCCGGTTGACGGCGCCGATGGTGATCGTGGGGCTGGGGACCGGCCTGGTGGCTGCGGCCGTGGCTGCGATGCCGGCGCTGGGGACGCGCTGGCTCAATATGCTGCCCGCGGCGATCAACCGCTGGTTCGACGCCGACTGGTTGATGACCAGCGCCGCAGTGCTGGCCAACCAGGGCCTCTGGTTCGTCGGCATCCACGGAGGCAAGGTGCTCGACCATTACGCGCTGGCGTTGTTCGGTGCTGCGGGCGCAGGCTACGATCCAACGCTTGTCTGGCGGCCGTTAATCGACAACTTCGTGCACCTCGGCGGCTCCGGCGCCACGCTGGGGTTGATGGCGGCGCTGTTGATCGTTGCCCGCGACGGACCAGACCGACGCATCGCACAGCTGTCCTGGCTGCCATCGATCTTCAACATCAATGAGCTGTTGATGTTCGGCCTGCCGATCGTCCTCAACCCGATTTTCCTGCTGCCCTTTTTGTTGGCGCCGCTGGCATTGACGCTGCTGGCGCTGGCCGCGGTCCATACAGGCCTAGTGCCGCTTCATAGCCCCGATGTGCCCTGGACGACGCCGCCGCTGCTGTCGGGGTACCTGCTGACGGGATCCTGGCGCGGCAGCGCGCTGCAGGCGGTCGGGCTGCTGACGAGTACTCTGATCTACCTGCCGTTCGCGCGCCGGTCCGAGGCTCGGCGCCACAGCGGCCAGGTCAAGGCATTCAGGTCAGCCAGTGCAGCCATCATCGGTGAGAGTCATGCACGCGTGCCGTCGATGCGCCGCGACGACGAGGTCGGCGTGATGGCCCGCGGCCTGTACATGGACCTGACGCTCAGCATCGGCACACCGGCGCTCGCACTGGCCTTCCAGCCCAAACACGACCGCCACGGCACTGTGGTCGGTGTCGAGGCTTTGCTGCGCTGGACTCATGGCCGCCATGGTCCGGTGCGTGCCGATGTGGCCGTGACCCTGGCCGAGGAAGGCGGGCTGATCCGCCGCCTTGGCCTTTGGGCGCTGGAAGAGGCCTGCATGCGCAAGGCGGAGTGGAACCTGATCGGCCTGAAGGCAATCACGATGGCGGTCAATGTGTCGCCGCTGCAACTTGGCGATCCACAGTTGCCGGCGCAACTGGCCGCTTGCCTGGCAAGGCACCGACTTGGACCCGGCGAGGTCGAGCTCGAGATCACCGAAAGCCAGGCGATCCCGACCAGCGAGGTGGTGGACGACAACCTGGCGCAGATCGCCGCGTTGGGCGTTGCGCTCGCGATGGACGACTTCGGCATGGGGTACTCCTCGCTGCTGCACATGCGGCGCTTCCGGGTGCACGCCATCAAGATCGACGGCTCGCTGAGCCGTGAGGTGCTCAACAATCCGATCAGCGCCGACATCGTCCGCACGATCACGGCGTTGGGCCGCGCGCAGAATGTCGAGGTCGTGGCCGAATTCGTCGAAACACTGGCCCAGCGAGACATGCTGGCTGCCCTGGGCTGCGACGTTTTCCAGGGCTACCTGCACAGCCCGCCGCTGGGCGCGGCCGCTTGCGTCCAGTACCTGCTCGTCCACCGGCCAGGTTCTGGCGCAAGCGCTGCGGGGGCTGACCGGCCCCACACGGCGGATGCGAGTCAAGTGCCGTTGCGAGGCTTGGCGGTCGCAAGCGACGACCCACGACCTGAGCAGAACCTAGCGGGCCACGTCTCTCAAGATGGTCGGTTTGTCGTGAATTGAAGGACAGGCGCATCGCGCCGTCCCGCACGCCGGGCATTTTCGTCCCGCCAGCCGAAAAGCTGATGATCTCGGTTGACCGCTTTGGCCGTTATGGCAAGACTTGCATAACGGCCATTGCACTAAACCGCTGAAGCGGTAGGTGGTTCGCGGAGGTCGGTGCGCGTAGCCGGGAGGTTTCCTCGGCACGCGGGTTGGAGAACGATGGAGGCGCTGCCGTCAGCAGCATCCATCGACCATCCAACCAGGAGCTTTGCCATGACA
>JAMFRW010000372.1 GCA_026224975.1 Rhodoferax sp.
CCCGTGGATGGCGATGAACGAGCTGCAAGGCGTGCTCGCGTGCCTGCGCAACGGGCACGGCGAGATCAGCGTGCCCGAGCCCACTCGCAGCCGGGCGCTCGGCTGCATCGAACGCATGCTGGACTTCGTGGCCGCGCAGCCTGCGGGCGGCGCGACTGCGGTGCAAGGCTTTGTGAAGAACATCGGCGCGGCCTGAGGACGCACATGAACGGTTCCCTCGCATTCACCGCCCCGGACAGCAACGAAACGCTGGATGAAGCCCGCGCCCGCAACATCTGCGATGCGCTGATGGAAGACCTCGGCACCGGCGACTGGACCGGCCGCCTCGTGCCCGCCGACCGCCGCATGCGCGCCGCAGTGCGTGTGCGCGAAGTGGCCGCGCTGGCCGGGCGCGACTGGTTCGATGGCTGCGTGCGCGCGCTCGATGCCGAAGCCCGCATCACCTGGCACCACGCCGAAGGCGCCGACATGCCGGCCAACAGCCTTGTCTGCGAGATCGAAGCCAATGCCCGCGCCCTGCTCTCGGCCGAGCGGCCGGCGCTGAACTTCCTGCAACTGCTCTCGGCCACAGCCACAGCCACGCGCAAGCATGTTCGCGCGATCGAAGGCGCCTCCACCAACCCGCGCGGCTGCGCCGTGCTCGACACGCGCAAGACCCTGCCCGGCCTGCGCCTGGCGCAGAAATACGCCGTGCGCATCGGTGGCGGCCAGAACCAGCGGCTCGCGCTCTGGCACGGCATCCTGATCAAGGAGAACCACATCGCTGCAGCCGGTGGCGTGACGGCCGCGTTGCAAAACGCCTTCGCATTGCAATCTGGCGTGGAGATCCAGGTCGAGGTCGAGACGATCGCGCAGTTGAACGAGGCGTTGGCCGCTGGCGCGAAGAGCGTGCTGCTCGACAACTTCGATGAAGCCGCGATGCGCGAAGCCGTCGCCATCACCGCCGGCCGCGCCCTTCTGGAAGTCTCTGGCGGCGTGACGCTGGATCAGCTCCGCACGATCGCCGCCACCGGCGTCGACCGCATCTCGATCGGCGCGCTGACGAAGGATGTACGCGCGGTCGACTATTCGATGCGGGTGGTCGGCCCAGCCTGACCGTCGCGGACGATCACCGCCGGCTGCGCGCCGGCCTTGTCAGCACCGTCGGAAAGCTCACCGGCAGTGCATCCGGAAAATCCCGGCTGAAGTGCAGCCCGCGGCTCTCGCGGCGCATCAAGGCGGAGCGCACCACCAGCTCGGCGCACGCCACGAGGTTGCGCAGCTCCAGCAAATCGCGGTTGACGCGGAAGTTGGCGTAGTACTCCTGGATCTCGCCTTCGAGCATGTCGATGCGGTGCAGCGCGCGCTCCAGGCGGCGGGTGGTGCGCACGATGCCGACGTAGTTCCACATCATCAGCCGCAGCTCGTCCCAGTTGTGCGAGATGACGACTTGCTCGTCGGCATCTTCGACCTGGCTCTCGTCCCAATCGGGCAGCGCGGGCAAGGCTTGCAGCGGCTCGGCGAGGATGCGTTCGGCGCAGGTGCGGCCCAGCACCACACATTCGAGCAGTGAATTGCTGGCCAGGCGATTGGCGCCGTGCAGGCCGGTGTAGGCGGTTTCGCCGATGGCGTAGAGGCCGGGCAAATCGCAGCGGCCATCGAGGTCGGTGACCACGCCGCCGCAGGTGTAATGCGCGGCCGGCACCACGGGGATGGGCTGGCGGGCGATGTCCAGCCCGAGCTGCCCGCAGCGGGCGTGGATGGTCGGGAAGTGCGTCTTCAGGAATTCCTCGCCGAGCTGCGTGGCATCGAGCAGCACATGGTCGAGGCCGTGGCGCTTCATCTCGAAATCGATGGCGCGGGCCACGATGTCGCGCGGCGCCAGCTCGGCCCTTTCGTCGAAGGCCGGCATGAAGCGCGTGCCGTCGGGCAGGCGCAGCACCGCGCCTTCACCGCGCAGCGCTTCGGTGATGAGGAAGGTGCGCTCGTCGGGGTGGTAGAGGCAGGTCGGGTGGAACTGGATGAACTCCATGTTGGCCACGCGGCAGCCTGCCCGCCAGGCCATCGCGATGCCGTCGCCGGTGGCGGTATCGGGGTTGGTGGTGTAGCGGTAGACCTTGCCGACGCCACCGGTCGCGAGCACCACGGCGCTGGCGGGCAGGGTTTCGACGCGGCCGGCATCGATGTCCAATGCGTAGACGCCGTGCACCTGTTGCGCATCGCTCCGTGCGAGTTGGAGCGGGTCGAGGTGTCGCGAGGTGATGAGGTCCACCGCCATCACGTTCTCGCGCAGCGTGATGTTCGGGTGCGCGCGGGCGCGGGCGAGCATCGCATCGTGGATGGCCTTGCCGGTGGCATCGGCCGCATGCGCAATGCGGCGCACGCCGTGGCCGCCTTCGCGCGTGAGGTGCAGGCCGAGCGGGCCTTCGGGGTCGTCGGTGAAGGGCACGCCCTGGCGCACCAGCCAGTCGATGCCGGCCGCGCTGTGTTCGGAGATGAAACGGGCGCTGTGTTCGTCGACGAGGCCGGCGCCCGCTTCCTGAGTGTCGAGCACGTGCGCGGCCACGCTGTCGTCGGCACCCAGCACGCCGACGATGCCGCCTTGCGCCCAGGCCGTGGCGCCTTCGGTCAAGGCGCGCTTGGCGAGCACGGTGACGGCGCGGCCAAGACCCGTATAGGATTGCGTTCTTGCTCATCCTCGGCCATATCTCGCAACTCCTGGCAAATAGCGTC
>JAMFRW010000373.1 GCA_026224975.1 Rhodoferax sp.
CTCGGCCTGCGCGCGGATCTGACAAAGCCGTCTCAGATACGGAGCCGACGCAATTCGGCGCCGGCAACCTCTTGCTCATCAAGGCCGCACCGGACCTGCTGGCTGCCCTGCAGAACATCGAGAACGATGCTGGTCAGATTCCTGCGCACGCATGGAAGGTGATTCAGGACGCCATCGCTCTGGCCACCGGAGCCGCAGCATGAGCCACGCCAAGCTCACCGAGCGCGACCTCGACGAGTGCATCAACTGGCACCCGTCGGCCTGTCTGGCCGAGTTGCCGACGCCCACCGCGCCGGTCTCTGTGACGCGCGGTCCGTCGCTGCCTCGCCGACTCTTCTTTCGGGCCATGCGTTCGTGGCTGCTGCTGCGCATCCGCGTGCACCTGTTCGATGTGCGCGTGTGGGAACTCTCTCTCGCCACCGCCCACGTCCTTCACGCACCGAATTGCTTGGGCGACGCCTACACGGATGCCCTTCTCGCGCGCATCACCAAGGCCGAGGCCTCGATCACCACCGCGCTGCTGCGCTTGCGTGACTTCGAGCGCTGCTGATCACTCACCACTACAAGGAGTTCTCGATGACCGAGACGATGGAACAGCCGGTGGCGATCGCCCAGCCGGCATTCAGCGAAGCGACGCAGCAATTCCCCGCCATTCGTCCCACCCAATCCCTGCAGGTCAGTGCACAGCCACTCACCTTGCTTGAGCGCGCGATGGAGCGAGGCGCCAGCCTGGAGCAAATGCGGGAACTGATGGCCTTGCAAGAGCGTCACGAAGCCAACGAGGCGCGCAAGGCGTTCTTGAAAGCCGAAGCCGCGTTCAAAGCCGAGAACGTCGTGATCGTTCGCGACCGGGAAAACAAGCAATACAACTCGCAGTACACAAGCCTCGGCAACTTGGTCAACACCGTTACGCCGTTCCTGAGCAAGCATGGTCTGTCAGCGTCGTGGGATCAGACCCAAGACGGCCCGCTGATCACAGTGATTTGCACGCTGTCGCACGGGCTGGGCCACTCCAAGTCGACGCAGTTCACGGTCCCGCCGGACACGGCCGGCGCCAAGAACCCGATTCAGCAAATCAAGAGTGCCATCACCTACGCGAAGGCGGTGACGTTTGAATCGGTCTGCGGGCTGGCTTCGACCGACGCAAACCACGACGACGATGGCAGCGCCGCTGGCGGTACTGTTGCGCTCGGCAAGGTCACTGAGGCCATCGCAGACGGGTTGCTTGCCGATCTTGCCAAGACCACGACCGACGCCGACGCTGCGGCTCTCTGGCGCACCGGCTCGAAGACGCTGCACGCGACTGGCAACGTCGCGGCCTACGACGAGTTCAAGGCCGCGGTCGTCGCTCACCGCAACAAGCTTGCCGACAAGCTCGCGAAGGTGGCGGCATGAAGATCCACTACTGCACGCAAGGCAGCGCCGAGTGGAAGGCGCTGCGGGCCGGCTGCATCACGGCGAGCAACTTCCGCATGCTGCGCTCCAAGGTCGGCGGCCTGGACGAGCGGCAATCGCAATTCGTCAAGGCCGTTCGCGGCGGCGCGTCCGAAGTCGAGGCGATGGCAATCGCAGGCTACAAGGCCAAGCCCAAAGCCGAAGCGATCGAGCGCGCCATCGCCGGCCTGCCTGTCGGTGACTATTCCGAGACGGCGAAGAACTATGCCTTCCGGCTGGCCATCGAGCGCATCAGCAAGACGCCGCTCGACGAAGGCTTCGAGACCTGGCAGATGGAGCGGGGCCACGAGCTCGAGCCGATGGCCCGCATGGAGCACGAACAGCGCAAGGGCGTGATGGTCGAGACCATCGGCTTCATCACCACGGACGACGGCAAGTTCGGCTGCAGCGTCGATGGCTTCATCCGGCCGTCAAGGGGTGCCGAGTACAAGTGCTTCATCAGCCCGGAGAAGCTGCGCGCCATCTACCTCACCGGCGACACGTCCGACGTGATCGACCAATGCGATGGCGGCATGTGGATCACCAACTGGTCGGAGTGGGACTTCGCCCTCTACTGCCCTGCCCTCTCGTCAATCGGCCTGGACCTCGACGTCTACACGATCAAGCGCGACGACGACCGCATCTTCGAACTCGAAAAGGATCTCGTCGAGTTCGAGCGCTTCGTGTCCGTCTACGAGATCGCCCTGCGCGCCAAGGCCGAGCGCCTCGCCGCAGCGCAGGACTTCGAGCCGGACGACCTGCCACCGGAGGCGCTGGCCGGGCCCGACCTCTTCGAACAGGTCATCGCGACCACCGACCAATGCAAGGCGTTCGTCGGTGTCGTCGAGGCCTCCCGCGCCGCGAAGGCGCCCGCCCTCTCACTCGACTTCTGACAGGAGACCCACATGAGCGAACTCGCTTTTCCCGATCTCGAATTCCCCGAGGTGGCCGATGAAGTTGTCGATGCTGCCCCGCCGTCTGCATCCGCGCCTGCTGCGCCGGTGATGTCCAAAGAAGTCGCCCTTGCGACGATCAAGACGACTGCCCTCGCCGAGTTGACTGCAGTCGGCAAGGGCATCGCCGAGCTGCGCACGACCCACGGTTCGACCGACTACGACATCACGACGCCCAAGGGCATGGCGCTCGCCACCGCACGCCGCCTCGCGGTGCGCACCGTCCGCTACAAGGTGCCGCACGTCGTCAAGGCACGCAAGGCCGAACTCAAGGACATCAGCGACGCGCTGGTCGCCGAGGGCGATCGGATCACCGCGGAACTGAAGGCGATCGAAGACACGCACGATGCGCTGATCACCGCCGAAGAGACCCGTCGCGCCAACGAGAAGGCGGAGCGCGAGCGGCTCGCCGCGGAACGCAAGGCCGGCTTCGACGCGCGCATCGCCGGCATCCGCGCATGCGTCGCCAAATGCCAAGGCATCACGTCCGCCCGCATTGCCGACGGCATCGCCAAGGTCGAGTCGATCCCGGTCGACGCCTCCGGGTGGGAGGAATTCGCGACCGAGGCTGCACTCGCCAAGACCGAGACCCTCGACGCGATGCGTTCGCTCTACACCAGCACGAAAGCCGCCGAGGACATCGAGGCGGCTGCGGCCGAAGAGCGGGCAAGGCTCGAGCTGGTCGCCAAGCAGCAGGCCGAGGAATCCGCTCGTTTGAAGAAGGTGGCGGACGACCTCGCCGCCGAGCAGCAGAAGGCTCGCGACGAATTGGCAGCGCAGCAAGCCGCGTTCGCCGACAAGGTCGCTGCGTTCGAGGCATCGCAGCGCAAGGCGGCCGAGCCGGTGCCTGTGGCGATCGATCCAGTGGGCGAGTCGGCACCGGCTACCTACATCGACGACGATGGCGTGATCACCAACACGGCGACCGGCCAGCCCGTGCAGACGCTCGACGAAGGAGCGCCGATCGCCCTGTCGTCCGAAGTCGCGGGCATCTTGGACGCCGGCCGGCAAGAGGTGCTGCAGGCGTTCGCTCCGGCCACGCTCACCCCTGCCATCGCCCCTACGCCAGCCGCGCCGCTGAACCCTGTTCCGGCCGGCCCGAACTTCAACGCCGGCAACCTGGCTGCGCGCCTGGGCTTCTCGCTGACGGTCGACTTCATCGAGAAGACGCTCGGGGTGCAGCACTGCTCGACGATGAAGAGCTCGACCTACTGGCGTGCGAGCGACTTCCCCGTCATCTGCGATGCCCTCATCGCACACCTGACGAAGGCCAAGGCGACCGCCTGACCTGCCCATCACCACAACGACGAAAGATCGACATGCAAGCATTTGGATTGGCGCGAATCGGACGAGATGCCGAACTGCGCAAGACGCCCAGCGGCGAGGCTGTGTGCAACCTCTCGCTGGCCTTCTCGTATGGCCGCAAGGACAACGACGGCAAGCGGCCGACCCAGTGGGTCGAGGGATCGCTCTGGGGCAAGCGCGCCGAGACGCTCGTGTCCTATCTGGTCAAAGGCCAACTGGTCGAAGTGACCCTCGACGAAGTTCGCCTCGAAACCTACACCGCGCGCGACAACACGGTCGGCACCAAGATGATCGGCCGGGTCAGCAACATCGACTTCGCCGGCGGACCGCCGCAGAGCACCGCCACGCCGGCTGCCGCTCCTGCGC
>JAMFRW010000374.1 GCA_026224975.1 Rhodoferax sp.
CGCGGCCACCCGCGTGAGGCGGTCAACGGCAGACTTGGTGGCCGAGTAGCCGGCGATGGCCGGGAAGGCGATGGTCGCGGCCACCGATGAGATGTTGACGACCGAGCCACCCTTGCCGGCTGCGCCGCCCGGCCGCATCGCACGGAAGGCGTGCTTCAGGCCGAGGGCGGTGCCGACGATGTTGACATCGAGCATCTTGCGGAGTGAGTCGGCGTCGATCTCCGAGACCAGCGCTGTCACTTCGATGCCGGCGTTGTTGATGAGGATGTCGAAGCCGCCGAGGGTGTCGATGGTGGACTGGACGGCGCTGAGCCAGTCCTCTTCCTTCGTCACATCGAGCTGCACGAATCCGGTCTTCGCGCCGGTAGCGCTGCCGATCTTGCCGGCGGCATCACGGCCGAGCGAGGTGAGCACATCACCGATCATCACCGAGGCACCGGCCGCGGCGAGCGCCTGCGCCATGCCTTCGCCGAGCCCGCGCGCACCCCCGGTGACCAGGGCCTTGCGGCCGGTCAAGTCGAACTTGTTCATGCTTGTCTCCGTTGATTTTTTGGACGTTCGTCAAGGAACGCAGGGCGATGCTAGGAGCCGTCTTGACGAGTGTCAAGATTTATTTGGACGGTCGTCAAGACGATGGCCGAGAGCGGCATTCGGGGCTGGGCAAACTCGGGTTGCGCTCTTTACAATCTCACCCATGGCCGCCCTTCAGAAGACCCGCGCGAATACGAAAGCCAATGCACCGGCGAAGCCCCGAGACGACAAGTTCGCCGAACGCCGCGCCGAACTCGGCGAAGCCGCGTTGCAGACCCTGGCGACGCTGGGCTACGCACGCACCAGCCTTCGCGAGATCGCGCAGAACTCCGAGTTTTCGCACGGCGTGCTGCACTACTACTTCGCCGACAAGCTCGACCTGATCCTCTGCAGCGTGCGGCAGTACAAGGCGCGCTGCGTGAAGCGTTACGACGAGGTCACCACCACCTCGACGAACTACGACGAACTGCTCGACGGCTTCGTGACGGCGCTCGGCGACACGCTGCGCCAGGAAGCCTCGCTTCACCGGCTCTGGTACGACCTGCGCGCGCAGTCGCTGTTCGAAGAGGCCTTTCGCGCCGACGTGGCCGAGATCGACAAGAGCCTCGAGAAGATGATCTGGCGCGTGCTCTCCCGCTTTGCCGAACTCGCCGGCGAACCGGTGCGCGCGCCCAGCGGCGTGGCGTATGCGATGTTCGATGGCCTGTTCCAGCAGTGCCTGCTCAAGCATCTGTCGGGCGACAAGAAGGCCGTGGCGACGATGCAGGCCGGCGTCCGCCTCGTCGTGGGGCAACTGGTCGGTGCGCCGGTGGCGGTAGTGGCTGCACCGAAGAAGCGGCGGGCCGCGCTCGCAGCGTAGCCTCCCGGGCGCTCGACGCGGCCGGCGCTGGCCCCCGGCGGCACCCGCCTTCAGCGCCCCGCGCCGACCATCCGGGCTAACCCTAGAGATGCCCGCCGCGCATCTCCACACAATCGCGCATGCAAACGCTGATCACGCCCGGCGAACTGCCCCGGTGGGTGCCCGGTGATCTGCTGTGCGCCAGCGACGACCTGGGGTGGAAGGACGTGTCGATGCGCGCCTACCACTACCCCGGGCTGGACGTGGAAGTGCCAGCCCTGGCCGACTTCGTGGTCGTCGCCTACCAGCATGGCGCGACAAGCATGGAGCGCCGCTTCGAGGGCCGCTGGACGCGCACCCGTTGCGCGCCCGGCGACTGCTCGCTGCTGACGCGCGCGCAGGCCTCGCACTGGCACTGGACGGAAGACATCGACGTCTCGCACGTCTACCTGTCGGAAGGGCTGGTCTCGCGCGTGGCTACCGACATGCTCGGCCGCTCGGTCGCCGAGGTGAGGCTGCGCGACCTGCTGCAGACCCGCGACCCGACCATCACCACCATCGTCGAGGCCATCGCGCGTGAAGCCGGGCAGCGCGCCTGCGGCAGTGCTCTCTATGTGGAGGCGCTGGGCACGCAGTTGGCAGTGCACCTGCTCCGACACCACGCCAGCGTGAGCCTGCGCGAACCCTCGGCGCGCGGCCGGCTGTCACCGGGCCAGATGCGCCGCTTGAACGACCACATCGCCGAGCACCTGCACGAAGCCATCACCCTCGAATGCCTGGCCGGCGTGGCGGGCCTGGGCACCTGGACCTTCGGCCGGCATTTCCGCCGAAGCTTCGGCCGGGCGCCGCATGCCTATGTGGTGGATCAGCGCGTGGCCCGCGCGCAGCAACTGCTGGCGCAGGGCAGCCTGGCGCTCAAGGAAGTGGCTTCGGCCTGCGGCTTCGCCGACCAGGCGCACCTGACGCGCGTGATGCACCACAGGCTCGGCACCACGCCTGGGCAACTGCGGCATTCGGCACCGGCCTGACCGGCCTTCCCACAGATCGACCCCACCGCGGGAGGGTTGGCCCACCCCGCTTCGTTCAACGAATCGCCCGTTTCGTTCAAGACCCGCCGCGCCGCGCTGACTACTGTGGCTCCCCCGGCATGACGCCTGCAAGAACCACAACAGCGTAACACCCACGCGACAACGCGATCGATTGGAGACGAACCATGACCACGACAACCAGCAGCGCACCCGTCGAACTCGACGCCCTGATCATCGGCGCCGGTTTCTCCGGCCTCTACATGCTCAAGCAATTGCGCGACAAGCTCGGCATGAGCGCCAAGGTGGTGGAGCGCGGCACCGGCGTGGGCGGTACCTGGTACTGGAACCGCTACCCCGGCGCCCGCTGCGATTCGGATGCCTACATCTACGGCTTCACCTTCGACCGCGAACTGCTGCAAGACTGGCAATGGTCCGAGCGCTACCCGCGCCAGCCCGAGATCCTGCAGTACCTCGAGCACTGCGCCGAGCGCTTCGACCTGAAGCGCAACATCGCCTTCGGCCAAGCGGTCACCTCTACCGTATACGACGATGCCAGCGGGCGATGGACGGTGCGCACGGCCCAAGGCGATGTCTACAGCGCACGCTATGTGATCGCTGCAGTGGGCAGCCTCTCCACCACCAACATCCCGAACTTCAAGGGCCTCGCCAGCTTCCAGGGCCGGGCCATCCACACCAGCCAGTGGCCGCACGAAGGTGTGGACTTCACCGGCAAGCGCGTCGGCGTGATCGGCACCGGTGCGACCGCTGTGCAGGCCATCCCAGAGATCGCGCAGCAGGCCAAGCACCTGACCGTGTTCCAGCGCACCGCCAACTACTGCGTGCCGGCCCGCAACGGCAAGGTCGACCCGGCCGTGGTCAAGGCGCGCAAGGCCGATGCCGAAGGCGTGATCCAGCGGACACGCGCTTCCTTCTTCGGCCAGGAGCATTACTTCATCCCCAAGTCGGCGCTGGAGGCGACGCCAGAAGAACGCGAGCGCGAGTTCGACCGCATGTGGGACGCGGGCGGCTTCGCCTTCTGGCTCGGCAACTACCAGGACATGTTCTTCGACCCCAAGGCCAACGCGCTCTGCGCCGACTACCTGCAACGCAAGATCCGCAAGACGGTGAAGGATCCGGCCGTCGCCGAGAAGCTGATCCCCAAGGGCTACGCCTACGGCACCAAGCGCCAGCCGCTGGACACCAACTACTACGAGACCTTCAACAAGCATAACGTGCAGCTGGTCGATGCAAAAACCGACGGCGGGATTGAAGAAATCACCGAAGGCGGAATTCGCGCCGGCGGCAAGGAATATCCTCTCGACATCATCGTGTTCGCCACCGGC
>JAMFRW010000375.1 GCA_026224975.1 Rhodoferax sp.
ACCGGCTGCAGCGCAGCATCGACCAGGTGGCCGCCTCGATCGCGCTGCCGACCAAGGTCACCGCCGACAGGGTGTTCACCGACGCCTTCCTGCCGCCCGCCGCGGACCGGGATATTTTCAAGTCGGTGAAGAAGTAAAGCCGAACCACCCCACCCATGACCTCCTTCGTCGACTTCTCCAACGTCTGGCTGGCCTACAACGACGAGTTGCTGGCGCAGCGCCAGTTCGCGATCGAAGACATTTCGCTGAAGGTGGATCGCGGTGAATTCATCGCCATCGTCGGGCCTTCGGGTTGCGGCAAGTCGACTTTCATGAAGCTCGCCACCGGCCTCAAGATGCCGAGCCAGGGCCATGTGCTGATCGACGGGCGCGAGGTGGCGGGGCCACTCAAGATCACAGGCATGGCGTTTCAATCGTCGTCGCTGCTGCCGTGGCGCACGACGCTGGGCAATGTGCTGCTGCCGCTCGAGATCGTCGAGCCGCACCGTTCGCAGTTTCGCGCCCAGCGCGCGATGTACGAAGACAAGGCGCGCAAGCTGCTGCAAAGCGTGGGCCTCGGTGGCTACGAAGACAAGTTTCCCTGGCAACTTTCCGGCGGCATGCAGCAGCGGGCGTCGATCTGCCGGGCGCTGATCCACGAGCCCAAGATGCTGCTGCTCGACGAGCCGTTCGGCGCGCTCGATGCCTTCACGCGCGAGGAGCTGTGGTGCATCCTGCGCGACCTGCACGCGGCGCAGAAGTTCAACGTCATCCTCGTCACGCACGACCTGCGCGAGGCGGTGTTCCTGGCCGACACCGTCTATGTGATGAGCCGCAGCCCCGGCCGCCTCGTCGCGCAAAAGCAGATCCCGCTGCCGCGCCCGCGTGAGCTGGAGCTGACCTACAGCAAGGAGTTCACCGACATCGTGCTGGAGCTGCGCGAGCACATCGGGGCGATTCGCAAGCCGCTGACGGCCGTGACGCCGGAGCTTGCATCGTGAGGCGGGCCGAGCGCTGGGCCGCCGCCGTGCCGACGTACTCGTCGGGCGAGGGGTCGACATGAACAGAATGCAGCGTGAGCGCGTGGCGCCGTGGGTGTTGCTGGCAATTGTTCTCGTCACCTGGGAAGCCATCTGCCGCGGCTTCGGCATCTCGGAATTCATCTTCCCGGCACCCACCGCCATCGCCGGCAAGCTGATCGAGTTCGGCCCTGTCATCGCCGGCCATGCGTGGCGCACCTTCTGGGTCACGATGGTGGGCTTTTCGATCTCGATCGTGGTGGGCCTGCTGCTGGGCTTTCTGGTGGGCAGCTCGCGGCTCGCTTATGCCGCGATGTACCCGCTGATGACCGGCTTCAACGCGCTGCCCAAGGCCGCCTTCGTGCCCATCCTGGTGGTGTGGTTCGGCATCGGCGTGGGGCCGGCGGTGTTGACGGCCTTCCTGATCTCGTTCTTCCCCATCACCGTCAACATCGCGACCGGCCTGGCCACGCTGGAGCCCGAGCTGGAAGACGTGTTGCGCGTGCTCGGCGCGCGGCGCTGGGATGTGCTGATGAAGGTCGGCCTGCCGCGCTCCATGCCCTACTTCTACGCCTCGCTCAAGGTCGCGATCACGCTGGCGTTCGTCGGCACCACGGTCTCGGAGATGACGGCCGCCAACGAAGGCATCGGCTACCTGCTGATCTCGGCCGGCTCGTCGATGCAGATGGGGCTCGCCTTCGCCGGGCTGGTGGTGGTGGGCGCGATGGCGATGGTGATGTATGAGCTCTTCGCGGTGATCGAAAAGCGCACCACAGGCTGGGCGCACCGCGGCGCCCACTGAACCCAAACCGAACGCCGATTTACCAGTCGTCGCTGCCGCCGCTGGAGCCTGAGTCCGACGAGCCGGCATCGGTCCAGTCGCTGCCGGAGCCGAAGTCGACATCGCGGCTTTCGAGCGCGCGCGCATCGGCATCGGGCAGGCCCTGCGAGCCGCCGGCGAAGGAGTCGCGATCGAACATGCCGCCGCCGTTGTTGGCGTTGCCCAGATTGCTTTCATGCGGTGCCTCGCGGCCGCGCTCCATGAACTTCTCGGCCAGCATGCCCGCGGCCACACCGCCGGCTGCGGCAAGGCCCACGCCCATCAAGCCGCCACCGGCCGAAGGCGCCATACCGCCAGGCCCGTAGCCGCCGCCTTGCGGATAGGCCGGGTTGGCGCCGTAAGGGGCAACGCCTTGGCCGCTGCCGTAGGGCGCGGCGCCCGGGCCGTATGACGTGGCCATCGGCTGCTGTTGCGGCGCGGCGGACCGGCCACGGCTCAGCATGCGCCATCCGAAGAAAGCGATCACGGCGATGCCGAGCCCCCAGGCCCAGCCGGGCACGCCGCCGGCCTGGCGGGCTTCGACCTGCTGGCGCGGCGCTGCATCGCTGCGCGTCTGCGGCAGCGTCGTCGGGCCGAGGTCAACGGGCTTGGTGACGGCTGACGCGGCAGCCTTGGCACGCGCGTTCTGCTGCTCGCGGTCCAGCATCTGCTCGAAGGCGCGGAACTTGTCGGCCTGCGTGAACTTGATGGCCGGGTCGAGCTGCTTGGCGAGCCGGGTCTCCTGCGCAGCCTCGTCGAAGCGCGCGTTGTGCGCCAGGATTTCGGCGTAGATGTAGTGCGCCTTGGCACTGCCGGGCTTGGCTGTGACGACCTCGCGCATCATCGTTTGCGCCTGCGCGTAGTTGCCCTTTTGCACCTCGGCCTGAACCTCGGCCACGGTGGGCAACGCGAACGCAGCCGAGGCGGCGAAGGCCATGAACAAACTCAAGAGGACGATCCGCATACGCTTCATGGTGTCTCCTTCAGGTGACGGGCGCGGCCCGAGAGCGGGTGGGCGCCGGTGACCGGAATATGGGTCAGTTGATCGAAAACGCAAGAATCATCGCGGCCAGCGCCAGCACCGCCAGCGCCGCGATGAACACCCATTCGGCCCGCACCTCGAACAGCGCCCGCCCGCGCCGCGAGCGCATCGAGATGAACGAGAGCACTGCGCTGCACAGGAAGATCAGCGCGTCGACCGCGAGCAGCTTGTCCGTCAGCCAGCGCATGCGCCCGCTCGCGCCGAGCTGGCCGATGGTCAGCACCGTCATGCACACGCCGATCATCGTGGCCGAGGTGGGGAGGATGTGCGCCGAGAGCCCGGCGCGGCCCGGCAATTCCAGCCCCGGCTCCACTGCGGGCATGGATTCGGCGGTGGTGGATTCGGCGTGCTGAGGCATGGTATTCGGGGTTTCGCATGCCGCGCAGCATGCACGCAACGGGTTAGGGTTGGATTAAGCAGGGTCAAGAAGCGCCTCAGGGTACGCTTGCGGCCGGTGGCTTCCAGTAGCGACCCGGTCAAGCGACAAGAGATGGATGAAGGGGAGACCGATGCAGCGCTTGTTCATCACATACATGCTTTCACTGTCGGCATGCCTGGGCGTCGTGCCGGCGATCACATGCGCCGCGGAACCAACGGCTGCGTCACCCGTCGAGTGGCCCACCGCCACTCCCGAATCCCAAGGCATGCGCTCCACCGCCCTCGCCGCGCTGATCGACAGCGGGCAGGGCTGGAAGCTCGACAGCCTGCTCGTTGCACGCCATGGCCGCATCGTCGCCGAAGCCTACTACGCGCCCTACCGCGCGGGCATGAAGCACGCGGTGAACTCGGTGACCAAGAGCGTGGTGGGCACGCTGGCGGGCATCGCGCTGAAGAACGGCACGATCGCCAGCCGTGACCTCGCCGTGCTTGACCTGTTGGCCGCGCCTTCGCCGACGCCACGTGCGGCCAACGTCGACGACCGCAAGCGGGCGCTCACGCTTTCGCACCTGCTCGACATGACCTCCGGCCTTGACTGGACCGAACCGCTCGACGGCGCGCCCACCACCATGCTGCAGATGCGCCGCAGCGCCGACTGGGTGCAGTTCGCGCTCGACCGGCCGATGCGGGACGCGCCCGGTGCGCGCTTCGACTACAACAGCGGCAGCACGCATCTGCTCTCGGCGATCATCGCCAAGCAGACCGGACGCAGCACCCTCGCCTATGCGCACGAGCAGCTCTTCGAGCCGCTGGGCATCGCCGACCCGATCTGGCGCCAGGACCCGCAGGGCACCTACATCGGCGGCTGGGGCCTCTACCTGCTGCCGCGCGACATGGCGAAGATCGGCCAGCTCTACCTGAACGGCGGCGTGTGGGCCGGGCGGCCTTTGCTGCCGGTCGGCTGGATCGAGCACATCACCACGTCCACCGTCGACATGCGCCTGCCCGGGCCGGTGCCCTTCCACTATGGCAACCTGTGGTGGACGCTGCCGAGCCGGCAAGCCTACGTGGCGGCGGGTTTCAAGGCTCAGCTCATCGTGGTGCTGCCCGCACTCGACGCGGTGGTGGTAACGACCGGCCGCGCGTTCCTGCCGATCCCGCGATTGATCGACGCGGTGGCGGCGGCGGTGCAGTCGGCCGAGGCGGTGCCGGAAGATGTTGAGGGGCAATCGCAGTTGGCCGCCCGCATCGAGGCGGAGAGCATCGAGAAACCCACGCCCGTTGGCAAGGTGCCACCGATCGCCGCCACCATCTCGGGCAAGACCTTTACGCTCGCCGCCAACCCGCTGCGCGCCAGCGCCTTCACGCTGGACCTGGGCAGCGCGCCGCCTCGCTACGAGATCACCTTCGAGCCGGGCACTTCCGGCGCGGCACCCCCGCCACTGGCCGGGCCGCTCGGGCTCGACGGCCTGTTCCGCAGCAGCACCACGGCGCAGAACCGAACGCTGGCGGCCAAGGGCGTGTGGCGCGATGACACGACCTTCGTCGTCACGCTGCGCATCCTGGGCGACAGCGACGAGTCCACCTACGTGCTCCGCTTCGACGGCGATGCGGTCGAGGTGCGCTTCGACGATTCGGCCGGCTTCTCGCAGGTGTTGAAGGGGCAGATGTCGGCGCAGGGCAAGCCCTGAACGCGCCCGATTCCCGCTTAAAGTGAGGCCATGGACTTTCCCAACGCAGACCCTTCCCGCGAGCAGATGCTGCGCCATTTGCGGCATGCCAACGAGGTCGCCAAACGTGCGATGACGATGGGCCGCCACCCCTTCGGCGCGGTGCTCGTGGCACCCGACCATGAGACGGTGCTGGCCGACCAGGGCAACATCGACACGGTGCACCACGCCGAGGCCACGCTGGCGCGCGCCGCGTCGCTCAACCATCCCGCAGAGACGCTCTGGGCCTGCACGCTCTACACGACGTTCGAGCCGTGTGCGATGTGCGCCGGCACCACCTATTGGGCGCACATCGGCCGCATCGTCTACGGCGCAAGCGAAGAGCGGTTGCTGGCGCTGACCGGCAGCGATTCGCAAAACCCGACGCTCGCCCTGCCCTGCCGCGAGGTCTTCGCGCGGGGGCAAAAACCCGTGCGGGTGTTCGGGCCGTTCGCCGAGGTCGAGGATGAATTCGTCGCACTGCACGCCGGGTTCTGGCAAGGCGCGCACGGCCATGCGCCGCATGCGTCACACCACGCAGAAGGATGAGCTGGAAAGGCCACCTGGCCCTGAACTACCGCCGCAGCGCCGAGGACCGCACGGTCCTGCACGACCTCCACAGCGGCCCGCTGCGCGTGCTGCAAAGCCTCTACCCCGAGTCGCCCGGCATCTGCCACACGGTGCTGGTGCACCCGCCCGGCGGCATCGTCGGCGGTGACGTGCTGGAGATCGACGCGGCGCTCGCCGAAGGCAGCCATGCGCTCATCACCACGCCCGGCGCCACGCGCTACTACCGCAGTACCGGCGCCACCGGCACGCAGTCCCTGCGTGCCCGTGTGGCGCCCGGCGCGCGGCTCGAATGGCTGCCGCTGGAGACCATCGCCTACAGCGGCTGCATCGGCGAGAACCACTTGCAGTTCGAGCTGGCGCCGGGCGCCGAGATGATCGGCTGGGATGTGCTGGCGCTCGGTCTACCGGCCGCGAACCTGGCCTTCGAGCGCGGGCAGTTTGCGCAACGCATCGAGTTGCCGGGGCGCTGGCTCGAGCGTGGGATCGTCGACGCCAGCGATGCGAGGCTGCTGGATTCACCGGTCGGCTGGGCGGGGCATCGGGTGCTGGCGACGATGTGGTTTGCGGTGGGTGGGGCCTTGGCCAACGCTCGGCGGGATGAGTTGATCGAGATGGCTCGGGGGCTGGCTGGCGAGCATGAGCTGGCGCGGACGGCGGGGACGACATCGGCGCATGAGGGTGTGGTCGTGATGCGCGTGCTGGCGCCGCGGGTGGAGCCGGCGATGGGGCTGCTGACGAAGGTGTGGGCGGCCTGGCGGAAGGAGGCTT
Organism: Rhodoferax sp.; assembly: GCA_026224975.1. Lineage (GTDB taxonomy): Bacteria > Pseudomonadota > Gammaproteobacteria > Burkholderiales > Burkholderiaceae_C > LMDS01. The sequence goes on from JAMFRW010000375.1 coordinate 6,286, forward strand.
GGGGCGTGGAGGCTTGTATGCCGAGGGTGTGGCGGACTTGAAGGGGCTTCGACAGGCTCAGCCTGAGCGGGATCGAGGGGCGTTTTCGTATCCAACCGGCTTGGCGTATCTGAACCAGGCTTCGACAGGCTCAGCCCGAACGGATGTCAGAAAGCGCGCGTGCTGAACATCAGTACGAACGGAAGTGAAACCGCTCGCACTGAGCCTGTATTTCCGATCGCCCTGAGCCTGTCGAAGGGAGTGCCTGCCTCGGACTACTCAATCGTTCGCGAAGCTGTAAGGCCCACCCCGCTCCAACGCCTTTTGATACGCATCCCGCGCATGAATCCGCTTCAGGAACGCCATCAACTTCGGCCGCGTCGCATCCAACCCGGCCCGCTGCGCTGCCGCTTCCACCGGGAAGCTCATCTGGATATCCGCCGCACTGAATTCACTGCCGGCGAACCATTCGGACTTGCCCAGCTCGGCCTCCATGAAATCGAGCTGCCGCTTCAGATTCGGCGAGACCATCATCGTCTGCACCTTGTTCGAGATGCCACGCGCGATCGGCTTGACGAAGAACGGCATCGGTGAGGTGGCGATCTTGTCGAAGATCAGCTTGAGCAGCAGCGGCGACATGGCCGAGCCTTCGGCGAAATGGAGCCAGTAGCGCCAGCGCAGGCGCTCGGGCGTGCCTACTGCCGGCACCAGGCGGCCGTGGCCGTAGGTCTCCAGGATGTATTCGATGATCGCCCCGGATTCGGCCACCGTCACGCCGCCATCGGTGATCACCGGCGACTTGCCGAGCGGGTGGACCTTGAGCAGCGAAGGCGGCGCGAGCATGGTCTGCGGATCACGCTCGTATTTCTGGATCTCGTAGGGCAGGCCGAGTTCTTCGAGCAGCCACAGCACACGCTGGGAACGGGAGTTGTTCAGGTGGTGGACGACGATCATCGGGGACGGCTCCGGTTGAATGCAGGTCAGGCATTCTGGAGGGGAATGGTCGCCACGAAGCGCGTGCCGGCTTCCGCGCTCGAAAACGCCTCCAGCCGCCCGCCGTGCGCCTTGACGATCTGCGCGCAGATGTGCAGGCCGAGCCCCAACCCACCGCCGGGCTGGCTCGAAGGCGGCCGCCAGTAGGGCTCGAAGATCCGGCCGAGGTGCTCGGGCGCGATCGGCCTGCCCTGGTTGGCCACGCTCAGCACCAGGGCCTCGCCCTCGATGGCGGCATCGACCAGGATGGGCTCGTTGGCCGCGCCGTGGTGCATCGCGTTGCCCAGCAGATTGGAGAGCAACTGCTGGATGCGAGCGCGATCGCACAGCACCGGGCGGTCTATCGCGAGCGTGGCGGTCACGCGGTGCCGCGGGTGCGCCTCGCACAGTTCGGCCACCACGTCTTCGAGCGCGGCATCGAGCTGCGCCTCTTCGGCCAGGTGCAGGCCGATGCCCGAGCCGAGCTGGCCACGGGTAAAATCGAGCACGTCGTCGATCAGCCTGGCC
>JAMFRW010000376.1 GCA_026224975.1 Rhodoferax sp.
AACGTAGCCACGACCTGCGCCAGGCTCCCGGCCTGATGCTTCAGGCTCTCGGCCGCCGCAGCCGATTCCTCGACCAGCGCTGCGTTCTGCTGCGTCATCTGGTCCAGCTCGCCGACCGAGGTGTTGACCTGGTTGATGCCGCTGCTCTGCTCGGTGGCAGCCGCGCTGATCTCGCCGATGATGTCGGAGACGCGTTTGACGGAGCTGACGATCTCGGTCATGGTGCGGCCGGCGTCGGCCACGAGTTTGGAGCCGCCAGCCACGTTGTCGACCGAGGCGCTGATGAGCACCTTGATCTCTTTCGCGGCTTGCGCGCTGCGTTGGGCGAGGGACCGCACTTCGCTGGCGACGACGGCGAAGCCGCGGCCTTGTTCACCGGCGCGGGCGGCTTCTACGGCCGCGTTCAGCGCGAGGATGTTGGTCTGGAAGGCGATGCCGTCGATGACGCTGATGATGTCGGCGATCTTCTTCGAGCTGGCGTTGATGTCGTCCATCGTCGCGACCACTTGCGAGACCACCACGCCGCCACGGGCTGCCACTTCGGCGGCCGATGAGGCGAGCTGGTTGGCTTGCCGGGCCGAGTCGGCCGATTGCTTGACGGTGCCGGTCAATTGTTCGACCGACGAGGCGGCCTGCTGCAGGTTGCTGGCGGTCTGCTCGGTGCGCACGCTCAGGTCGTGGTTGCCGATGGCGATTTCGGCGCTCGCCGTGCTGATGCCGTCGGTCGCGGCGCGCACTTGCACGATGGTGCTGCGCACCGAGGCGACCATGCGGCGCAGGCCGTCCATGAGGCTGTCGGCGGGTGCCGGCGGGATGTGGGTGCCGAGGTTGCCGTCGGCCACTTCCGAGATGATGCGGATCACTTCGGTGGGCTCGCCGCCGAGCTGCTTCATCACGCTGCGCGAGATCGTCCAGGCCACGGCGCCGATCACGAGCAGCACGCTCAAGCCGAGGGCCAACTGACGCAGGACAGCGGTGCGCACTTCTGCGGCCACGTCGTCGGTGTAGAGGCCGGAGCCGACCATCCAGTCCCAGCCGGGAACGGCCATGACCATCTGCAGCTTGGGCACAGGCTGGGTCTGGCCCGGCCGCGGGAATTCGGTGTCGACCGAGGCCACGCCGTTGGGGCTGGCGCGCAGGCCTTGCATCATGGCCGTGATGATGTCCATGCCCTTGCCGTCCTTGATCTTGCCGACCATGTCCTGGCCTTCCCATTCGGGCTTGAAGGGGTGCATGACGCCGGTGCCGGCGAGTGTGAAGATGTAGAAGTAATCCGACTTGCCCTCGGGCCCGTTGTAGCGCGAGAGGCGCACCGCATCCTTGGCGGCTTTTTGGGCGTCTTCGAGCTTCATGGTGCCGGCCGTCACCTTGGCCTGGTAGCCCAGCACGATGTTGGTGGCCGATTGAATGGCGCCGCGCAAGACGGCCTGGCGGCCGCCCAGAATTTCGCTGCGCAGTTGAATGGCCGAAGCAGCGGTGATGGCCATCAGCCCCGCGATCGATACGCCGACCAGCAGCGCGATCTTGTGTCCGAAGCGAAGTTTGTCGAGCATCTGGTGTCCTTGATGGTTATGCGACTGGAAGTGTCGGAAGAGCGGCTGACTTTGCCGGGTTTGCAGTTGATGAGCCACCCGCGGCTCTGTAGGGCGTTCACCGGCATGCAGGGGTTTCGGCCTCCGCGGGCGCGACTGAAGCGCGACTGACACGGAACTGACTCGGCTGGGTGTTCAGCGCCGGCTCGGTGCGCTCTGGCATGCTGCGTTGGCGCGCGGATGCGCCACGTCCATGCGGCGTTCACCCGCTGTCCAGTCCACCCCACAAGACACTTCGAAAACCATGACCGACCTGACGAGCTTTCCCATCACCCGCAAGTGGCCCGCGCAGTACCCGGACCGCCTCCAGCTCTATTCGCTGCCCACGCCGAATGGCGTGAAGGTCTCGATCTTTCTGGAAGAGACCGGCCTGCCGTACGAGCCGCACCTGGTGCGCTTCGACACCAACGACCAGCTCTCGCCCGAATTCATCTCGCTCAGCGCCAACAACAAGATCCCGGCCATCCTCGACCCGAACGGCCCGGGCGGCCAGCCGCTGGCGCTCTTCGAATCGGGCGCCATCCTCATCTATCTGGCCGAGAAGACCGGGCAGCTTCTGGCCAAGGACGCGGCGCAGCGCTACGAAACCATCCAGTGGCTGATGTTCCAGATGGGCGGCATCGGCCCGATGTTCGGCCAGGTCGGTTTCTTCCACAAGTTCGCCGGCAAGGAGTACGAAGACAAGCGCCCGCGCGACCGCTATGTGGCCGAGGCCAAGCGCCTGCTCGGCGTGCTCGATGCGCGGCTCGCCGGCCGCGCCTGGATCATGGGCGACGAGTACAGCATTGCGGATATCGCGACCTTCCCCTGGGTCAACAACCTGATCGGCTTCTACGAGGCGCGTGAGCTGGTCGGCTTCGATGACTTCGCCAACGTGGCACGCGTGCTCGCCACCTTCGTGACGCGGCCGGCGGTGACACGTGGTCTTGCCATCCCTAAACGTGGTTGAGCGCGGCTGAGCGGCGCGCCCAGCAGCTTCTCAAAATCGTCGCTTTCGACGACGCCCACCCTTGCCGCCGCATCCAACAATGCGGCGCATCACCCGGAGCACATTTGCCATGCCTGAAGCCTATATCGTCGCCATCGCCCGCACCGCAGGAGGCAAACGCAACGGCCGCCTCGCCGGCTGGCACCCCGCCGACCTC
>JAMFRW010000377.1 GCA_026224975.1 Rhodoferax sp.
GCCGGGGCCGGTGATCTTGTGCACCGCCGGCACCGTGGCCGTGCCGTAGGCGAGCGCGCCCACGGCTTGCGCGCCGCCGATGGTGAAGGCGCGGTCCACGCCGGCGATGGCCGCAGCGGCCAGCACCAGCAGGTTGCGTTCGCCGCCGGGCGTGGGCACGGTCATGATGATCTCGCCGACGCCCGCCACCTTGGCCGGAATCGCGTTCATCAGCACGCTCGATGGATAGGTCGCCTTGCCGCCCGGCACGTAGATACCGACGCGGTCGATGGGCGTGACTTTCTGGCCCAGCAGGCTGCCGTCTTCGTCGCGGTAGCTCCACGAACGGCCGCAGGCTTCGAGCTGGCGCTGGTGGTAGCTGCGCACGCGCTGTGCCGCAGCTTCGAGCGCCGCGCGTTGTGCGGCGGGAATCGCGGCGAGCGCGGCTTGCAGTTCGGCGTGGCCGATTTCGAGCGCGGCGACGGAAGCTGCTTCGACGCCATCGAATCTGCGCGTGTATTCGAGCACCGCCGCATCACCGCGTTGTTGCACATCGGCCAGGATCGCCGTGACGCGCTCTTCGATCGCCGCATCGGTTTCGGCCGACCAATGCAGCACGCGCTGGAAGGCGGCGTCGAAATCGGCCGCGGTCGTGGCTAGATGATGGATGGCGACGGCGGGCGAACTCATCAGGAAACCTCCGTGCTTCGCACTGCGGTATTCGCCTTGGGAACGGCCCGGCGACTCATGCCGCCACCTTCGCCGTCTTGTTCACGGCCGCGTCGAACGCATCGATGATGGCGCGGATGGGCTCGCGGTTGAGCTTGAGCGCCGCCTGGTTGACGATCAACCGGGACGAGATTTTCATGATCTCCTCGACCTCCACCAGATGGTTCGCGCGAAGCGTGCTGCCGGTGGACACGAGATCGACAATCGCATCGGCCAGGCCGGTGAGCGGCGCCAGTTCCATCGAGCCGTAGAGCTTGATGAGGTCGACGTGCACGCCCTTGTTGGCGAAGTGATCACGGGCGATCTGGGTGTACTTGGTGGCGACGCGGATGCGCGAACCCTGCTTGACCGCGCCGGCGTAATCGAAATCGTTGCGCACGGCCACGCTCATGCGGCAGCGGGCGATGTTCAGGTCAAGCGGCTGATAAAGGCCCTGTCCGCCGTGCTCGATCAGCGTGTCCTTGCCGACGACGCCCAGATCGGCACCGCCGTACTGCACGTAGGTCGGCACGTCGGAGGCGCGCACCAGCACCAGCCGAACATCGGCCCGGCTGGTGCCGACGATCAGCTTGCGCGTCTTCTCCGGGTCTTCCGAGACCTCGATGCCGGCCGCGATCAGCAGCGGCATGATCTCGTCGAAGATGCGGCCTTTGGGCAAAGCAAACGTGATCACGTTTGCGCTCCTGATTGCTCGAACGTGATCACGTTTGCGCTCCCGATGTCTCGAAAGTAATCATCCGATTCTTTCGATGTCCGCGCCCAGCCGGCGCAGCTTGGCCTCGATGCGGTCGTAGCCGCGGTCGAGGTGATAGATGCGGTCGACCACCGTCTCGCCATCGGCCACCAAACCGGCGATCACGAGGCTGGCCGAGGCGCGCAGGTCGGTCGCCATCACCGTCGCGCCAGAGAGGCGCTCCACGCCGGTCATCATCGCCGTCAGCCCTTCCACATCGATCTTCGCGCCCAGCCGCACCAGTTCGCTCACATGCATCATGCGGTTCTCGAAGATGGTCTCGGTGACGTGCGCCGAGCCTTCGGCGATGCAGTTGAGCGCCATGAACTGCGCCTGCATGTCGGTCGGGAAGGCCGGGTATTCGCTGGTGCGAAAGCTCACCGCGCGCGGCCGCGTTTGGTTCTTGACGCGGATCCAGTCGGCGCCCGATTCGATCGTCACGCCGGCTTCGCGCAGCTTGGCGATCACCGCGTCGAGGTGATCGGCGCGCGCGCCGCGCAGCACCACATCGCCGCCGGTCGCGGCCACGGCGCAAAGGAAGGTGCCTGCCTCGATGCGGTCGGGCACGATGCGGTGGCTCACGCCATGCAGCCGCTCCACGCCCTGGATGCGGATCTTGCTCGTGCCGTGGCCTTCGATCTTGGCGCCCATGGCGATCAGCATTTCGGCGAGATCCGGAATCTCCGGCTCCTGCGCGGCGTTCTCCAACACGGTTTCGCCATCGGCGAGCGTCGCGGCCATCAGCAGGTTTTCGGTGCCGGTCACGGTGACCATGTCGGTCGTGATGCTCGCGCCTTTCAAGCGCTTGGCCTTGGCGAGGATGTAGCCGTGCTCGACGGTGATCTGCGCGCCCATCGCCTGCAGGCCCTTGATGTGCTGATCGACCGGCCGCGAGCCGATCTGGCAACCGCCGGGCAGTGACACCCGCGCCTCGCCGAATCGCGCCAGCAGCGGCCCCAGCACGAGGATGGAGGCGCGCATCGTCTTCACCAGGTCGTACGGTGCTTCCGGCGAGGTGATCTTGCCCGCATCGACGGTGACCACATCGCCATCGGCCGTGCTGCGTTCGGCCGCGGCGCCCATGTTGCGCAAGAGTTCGAGGATGGTGATCACATCGTGCAGACGCGGCACGTTCGAAAACGTCACCGGCTCGTTCGTGAGCAGCGCGGCGCAGAGTTCGGGCAGCGCGGCGTTCTTGGCGCCGGAGATCGTGACATCACCGTTCAATTGGCGGCCACCGCGTATCAGGAGTTTGTCCATAGGGGATTCGTGCGATTCTTGAATGCGCCCCAGAAATCACAGCGGCTTTCGGCACCCCGCATCGGGTTGGCCGACGCAGCACCGACAGCCGCAGAGAGCCCTGCGGCTGGTGTTCAGTGGTGGTGGTGCGCAGCGCCCGCGTTCGAACCGGTCGCGGTGGATGATTGGGCCCACTCGGCGGGCGTCAGCGTCTTCATCGACAGTGCGTGGATTTGTTCGCGCATTCTATCGCCGAGGGCTTTGTAGACGCGCTGGTGGCGGGCCACCCGGCTGATGCCTTCGAAATCCGCCGACACGATGGTGGCAAAGAAATGCCGGCCGTCGCCATCGACCTCGACATGCTCGCACGCCAATCCACGCGCAATGAATTGCTGGACTTCGGCGGGTGTCGGGTCGGCCATGGTGGGCTGGATTCTAAGCGGAGGCGCACGCGTGAGCGGAACCGGCGCCGTCAGTGGCGAATCTTGTAGCCCGTGCGCAGCAGGTGCAGGCACAGCGCGCACACCACGATCACGCTGCCGCCGACGATCGCAAGACTCGTCCAGGGTGACACATCGCCTACGCCGAAAAAGCCGTAGCGAAAGCCGTCGATCATGTAGAAAAACGGGTTCAGATGGCTCACCACTTTCCACACCGGTGGCAGCGAGCCGACCGAATAGAACACGCCGGAGAGGAACGTCATCGGCATGATGATGAAGTTCTGGAAGGCGGCGATCTGGTCGAACTTCTCGGCCCACAAACCGGCCACCAGCCCGAGCGTGCCCATCATCGTGGCGCCCAGCACGGCGAAGACGATGATCCAGAGGGGAGCCGCCACATGCAGCGGCGCAAACCACACCGTCACGATCAGCACGCCCAGCCCCACCACCACGCCGCGGACGACCGAGGCGCCTACATAGGCCAGAAACCAGGCCCAGTGCGAGAGCGGCGCCACCAGCAGGAACACCAGGTTGCCGGTGATCTTGCTCTGGATCAGCGAGCTGCTGCTGTTGGCAAAGGCGTTCTGCAGCACGCTCATCATCACCAGGCCGGGGATCAGAAAGCTGGTGTAGCCGACCGATTCGTAGACCTTCACATGGTCTTCGAGGACATGGCCGAAAATCAGCAAGTAGAGAATCGCCGTGAGTACCGGCGCGGCCACGGTCTGGAAGCTGACTTTCCAGAAGCGCAGCACTTCCTTGTAGAGCAGCGTGCTCGTGCCCGACAGGGCATTGACGGCGCTCATGCGGCGCTCTCCATGTTGCTCACCAGCCGCGGCGGCCCGTTCATGATTTCGAGGAACACGTCTTCCAGGTCGGCCCGGCCGATCTCCAGATCTTCGGGGTGGCAGCCAGCGTTGCGCAGTGTGGCGAGAATGCTCTCGACCTCATGCGTGTCATGCGCCGTCACCTGCACGATGCGGCCGGTGACGCGCGATTGGGCCGCGAGTTGCGGCGGCAGCGGCCCGTCGAGCTTGAAGCGCAGCATGGTGCTGGCCGTGCCCGCGAGCAGTGCCGAGGTGCGGTCGAGCGCGACCACGCGGCCCTGCTTCAGCATCGCGATGCGGCTGCACAGCGCCTCGGCTTCTTCGAGGTAGTGCGTGGTCAGCAGGACGGTGTGGCCTTCCTTGTTGAGCCGTGCGACGAACTGCCACAGCGTCTGCCGCAGTTCCACATCCACCCCCGCGGTCGGCTCGTCGAGCACGATGACCGGCGGCCGGTGCACCAGCGCCTGCGCCACCAGCACGCGCCGCTTCATGCCGCCCGAAAGCTGCCGCATGTTGGCGTTGGCCTTGTCGGTGAGGCCGAGGTTTTCGAGCAGTTCGTCGATCCACGCTTCGCTCTCTTTCGAGCCGCGCTTGACGCCGAAGTAGCCGCCCTGGATACGCAAGGCCTCGCGCACGGTGAAGAACGGGTCGAACACCAGTTCCTGCGGCACGATGCCCAGGCTCATGCGGGCCGCGGCATAGTCGCTCACCACATCGTGGCCCAACACCTTGACCGTGCCGCTCGACGCGCGCGCCAGGCCCGCGAGGATGCTGATGAGCGTGGTCTTGCCGGCGCCGTTGGGCCCGAGCAGCCCGAAGAACTCTCCCGGCTGGATGTCGAAGCTCACATCGTCTAGCGCCTTGAAGGCAGCGCCGCTGTACGTCTTTCCGACGTTCTGGAATGAGATGGCTGGCATGGAGCGCGAGATTGTAGGGAGCGCGCGCGCTTTGCGTTGGCAACCACCGTGCGGGCGGATGCCGATGGGCCGTGCCATGAGTTGATGCTAGTGTCGGGCTCCGCCTGCCTCGCGCCCTGCCCGACTCCCCAACCTGATGGCCACACCGAACAAAGCGCCATACCGCGAGCCGAGGTCCCCAGCCAGCCGCGAGCCGCGCAAGGCGCCCCGGCGCACGGCCGAGCGCATCCTGGAAGTCACGCTGGCGCTCTTCAACCGCTTCGGCGAGCCCAATGTCTCGACGACGCTGATCTCGGCCGAGCTCGGGATCAGCCCCGGCAATCTTTACTACCACTACCCCGCAAAAAACGAGCTGATCAACAGCCTCTTCGACCGCTACGAGAAGGCGCTCGACGAGCTGCTGCGCGCGGCCGATGGCGTGGCCAATGTCGAGGATGCCTGGCTCTTCTTCCACATGCTGTTCGAGCTGATCTGGCAGTACCGCTTTCTCTACCGCGACCTGAACGATTTGCTCTCGAAAAACCGCCGGCTGGAGACGCATTTCCAGTTCGTGCTGAAGAACAAATCGAAGGCCGTGCAGCAGGTGCTCGATGGCCTGGGCCGCGGCAACGCCATGCGCATCGAACACCGTGATGTGGAGACCGTGGCCACCGCCATGGTCGTGGTGCTGACCTACTGGCTGAGCTTCGAATACGTGCGCGATCCGCGCCGTGCGCTCGAGCCCGAAAGCGCCGGTGCCGCCCTGCTGCGCGGCGCCTTCCATGTGCTGAGCCTCCTGTCACCTTATCTGGAGCCTGGGCAGCGCGAACACCTGCACACTCTGGTCGGCAGCTACACACCCTCTTGAGGAGCACGCCATGTCGACATGGATCGCCTTTCCGCACGACAGCGCCGGATTCACCTACGACGCCGCCACGCTCCGCAGCCACTGGGCGCGCCTGCATGCCGGCGATGCCGAACCACTGCCCGCCGATGCCGCGGTGCTGGCCGCGTGGGCACTGTTCCACGCCGGGCACTTCGAGCGGGCCAACGAGGCCGGGCTGGCGGCGGGCGGCGCCGGCATCACCGCGGCCAACAAGGCGCAGGCCATCTACGCCAATTACCTGGAAGCCGGCGAGGAGCGCAAGCTGACGCTGCTGATGGAAGTCGCCGAACGCGCCGAAGCGCAGATCGCCGCAGACCCACAAAACGCCAACGCCTACTACCTCATGGCCTACGCGCTCGGTCGCTACAGCCAGGGCATCAGCATTGCCAAGGCGCTCGCGCAAGGGCTGGGCGGCAAGGTCAAGAGCGCACTCGAAACCGCCATCAAGCTCGCACCACAACATGCGGACGCCCACACCGCTCTCGGCGCATTCCACGCCGAAGTCATCGACAAGGTCGGCTCGCTGCTCGGGCGCACGCAAGGTGCGAGCAAGGATGCAGGCTTGTCCTTGTTCCGCACGGCCCTGAAGCTCAACCCGACGTCTGCCATCGCGATGGTGGAGTACGCCAACGGCATGGTGATGCTCGAAGGCGATCAGCGCATGAAGGAGGCGACGCAGTGGTACGAGGACGCTGCGGCCTGCGTGCCGATGGACGCGATGGAGTGGCTGGATGTGGAGATGGCGAAGGCCGAGCTGGCCGATTGACTCGGCTCACGGAAGAATCGGACACCGCCGACAAGGTGGGCGTAGCGCCCTACTTCTTGACGGCCTTCACCGCGCTTTTCGCCGCGACCTTCGGCGCCGCCTTTGCAACCTTCGCAGCCGCCTTCTTCGCCGCCTTGACGGGCTTGGCAGCAGCCGCTTTCGCCGCGCTCGATTCGAGCAGCGCATCCAGGTTCTTCTCGATTTCCGCCTGGATCGACTTGCTGAAGGCTGCGAGCAGGAAGCCCAGCTTGGCGTCGACCTCGAAGTGGTCGGCCGCGACCGTCAGCGTGCCTTTGGCGCCGGAGCGGGTGAACTCCACCGTGTCGCTGATTTCACCTTCGATCACCGTGCATTCCATGGAGAGCCGCTTCTCCGCGTCTTCGGCCCATTGCCACGCCACTTCGCGGGCCTTCGTGAGGCCGAGACGGTGTTCGCGGCGGATGTGGATGTCGGGCATGAAAAAGGCTCTTTCAGGGTGATGACAAGGCCGCGCGGCGCTCGGCCTTGGGCAGCTTGGCGAGGCGCTTCACCTCGGCATAAAAACGTTCGAAATCGCGCCCTTCCCGCTCGAACAACCGCTCGAACTCGGGCACCAGTTGGTTGTAGGCGGCCAGCACGCCGAAGGCCGCATTGTTGGCCCGCGCGAACCAGCCGTCATACCCGGAAAACCCGCCCCAGCGCTCGGCCTTGAGCGTGGTGTAGTCGGCGCGCAGCTTCGCCATGAGTTCGGCCTTGCCGGCGCGTTTGGCCTCATCGGTGAGCGGCCCGGTGTAGAGCGCGTCGAGCGCATCGCGGTAGCGGCGGGTGATGGCGCGGAAGTCTTCGCGCCGGGCGTTGAACCGCTCGTAGTCGTCACGCGCCTGCGCGCTGCCGCGCTCGGCCAGCCAGCGCGCACCACCGATGCGCTCCACGGTGACGGCGAAGGATTCGTTGAACACCGTGTCGTCCTTCGCGTAAGCCACCTGATGCGCCAGCTCGTGGAAGATCAATCGCGCCAACTCGCCTTCGGGGTAGTTGATGAAGGTGCTGAGCAAGGGGTCGGCCAGCCAGTCACCGGGCAAGGCGCCGAGCGTGGAATAGGCGGGCACGGGGTAGACGTTGACCTCCATCGCATTGGCGCCACCCGCGTCCTTGCCATCGGCGTCACTCGCCAGGCCGGCGGCGAATCCCTCGGCCTCGGCCTTGTCGAAGTAACCGCGGTAGCCCACGCAACCGACCACCGGGAAGCACCAGGTCTGCAGCGTGAGGCTCAGCTCCGGCGCGGCGACCACGTTCCACACGGCGGCCGGCCGGTGCAGGTCGGCATAGCGGCGGTAGCTGGCGTTGTCGGGTTCCTTCAATTCGCTGACGGCGAAGTCGCGAATGCGTTGGCTGAGCGCGAGCCGCTCCTTCAACGCGGCAGGCGTTTGGTCGTCTGCAAGCCATGCGCTGACAGGCTTGGCGCTTCGCACGATCGCCATGTGCCCGCCCACGGATTGCGCGTAGTAGCCGAGCGTGCTGCAGCCCGATGTCAAACACACGGCAGCGCCCGCCAGCAACACCACGCCCGCCAGCCCCAGGCTCGCCATCAGCAGCCGGCGGATCACGAAGCCAGTGTTTCGGCGGCCGGCACGACAACCCGCGCGGCCGGCTTCGCAGCAAGCGCCTCGACTTCCACCAGGCAGTCATAGAAGCTGGGCGCACGGCCGATGTCGGTGAGCTGCTGGTGCGTCACCTCGTTGACGTTGCTGCCTTCGGCGCCGAACTTGCGCCACCACACGCCCAGGCCGTTGACCACGCCCGGCCGCGCCCGCGCGCTCACCTTCGCCTTGCACACATAACTGCCGCGGTCGTTGAACACCCGCACCATCTGGCCCGAAGCCAGACCACGCGCTTCGGCATCGGCCGCGTGGATCTCGACCAGCGGTTCGCCCTCGATGCTGCGCAGGCTCTTGACGTTGACGAAGCTCGAGTTGAGGAAGTTGCGCGCCGGCGGCGAGATCATCGCGAGCGGGAAGCGTTGCGCGAGCTCCGGCGCGCTGGCGACCGATTCGTGATTGGCGACGTGATCGGGTACGCCGTGCTGCTTGGAATCGATGATGCAGC
>JAMFRW010000378.1 GCA_026224975.1 Rhodoferax sp.
CAGCGCGAACGGAATTTTGGGGGTGTGCGTGTCCGCCTACGTTGATTGACGTATTCGACTTACGCACCGCCTCTCCGAAGATGGGTTCCAGCCCGAGGCGGCTCCGCACTGTAGCGGGGCGGCACTCGGCCCAATGCTGATGCCTGGAGAGCCAACCACCATGTCACGCGACAACGATCCGACTTCGCCCGATACGAACCGCCGCCGTCTGCTTCAAGGCGCCGCCGCGCTGCCCATGCTGGGCGTTGCCGGCTTGAGCTTCGGCCAGCCGACCGCTTCGGTCAACACGACCAAGCTCGCCATCACCGACACCGAAGTGACCGTGGGCCAGCTCCACTCGTCCACCGGCACCATGGCCATCAGCGAAACCGGCTCCATCCAGGCCGAGCAGCTTGCCATCGACGAGATCAACGCCATGGGCGGCATCCTCGGCCGCAAGATCAAGGTCATCAAGGAAGACGGTGCTTCCGACTGGCCCACCTTCGCCGAAAAGGCCAAGAAGCTGCTGATCAACGACCACTGCGCCGCCGTCTTCGGCTGCTGGACCTCGGCCTCGCGCAAAGCCGTGCTGCCGGTGTTCGAAAAGGAAAACGGCCTGCTCTACTACCCGACCTTCTACGAAGGCCTGGAGCAATCCAAGAACGTGTTCTACACGGGGCAGGAAGCCACGCAACAGATTCTGTACAGCCTCGACTGGGCGCAGAAAGAGAAGAAGGCCAAAACCTACTTCCTGATCGGCTCCGACTACATCTGGCCGCGCACCTCGATGAAGATCGCGCGCAAGCACATCGAGAACTTCCAGAAGGGCAAGGTCGTCGGCGAAGAGTATTACCCGCTGGGCAGCACCAACTTCGGCTCGCTGATGAACAAGATCAAGCTGGCCAAGCCCGACTGCATCTTCTCAGCCGTGGTGGGCGGCTCGAACGTGGCCTTCTACAAGGCGCTCAAGGCCGCGGGCATCACCGGTGACAAGCAGCTCCTCGTGACGCTGGCCGTGACCGAAGACGAAATGACGGGCGTGGGTGGCGAGAACTTCGCCGGCTTCTACTCGTCGATGAAGTACTTCCAGTCGCTCGAGAACGACAACAACAAGAAGTTCGTGGCCGCGTTCAAGGCCAAGTACGGCAAGGATTCGGTGATCGGCGACGTGACGCAAGCCGGCTACCTCGGCCCGTGGTTGTGGAAGGCCGCGGTCGAACGCGCCAAGAGCTTCGATGTGGACAAGGTCGTCGCCGCATCGCCTGGCATCGAACTCAAGCAGGCACCGGAAGGCTATGTGAAGCTCGATGCCAACCACCACCTGTGGAGCAAATCGCGCATCGCCATGGGCCAGCCGGACGGCACCTTCAAGGTGGTGTCTGAATCGCCCGAGCTGATCAAGCCGGATCCGTTCCCCAAGGGTTACCAATAACCCACCCCGGAGCGCCTGACGGCGCTCCCCCTCAAGGGGGCAACACCAGCGGCCCGGCAAAGCCGGTTCCGCGGTGTTCGCTTGATGGGGCCGCCGCCTTCGGCGCGGCAATACCTCGCAGTGTTCCAACCCGGGCGGTGATGCGATGACCTTCTCTGAATTACTGAACATCGGCCTGATGCAGGGCTTTGCCGGCCTCAGCCTGTTCGCCGTGTTGTTGCTGATGGGCCTGGGTCTCGCGATCATCTTCGGGCAGATGGGCGTGATCAACATGGCGCACGGCGAGTTCATGACGATCGGTGCCTACACCATCTATCTCGGCTCGCACCTCTCCAACCAGTTCGCGCCCGGGCTGGTGGCCTACTACTTTCCGGTCGCGATCCTGCTCGCGTTCGGCTTTGCCTTCGCGGCCGGCTGGTTGGTGGAATGGGCGCTGATCCGCCACCTCTACAAGCGGCCGCTCGACACGCTGCTCGCCACCTGGGGCGTGAGCCTCGCGATGCAGCAATGCTTTCGAACCTTCATCGGCCCGAAGGAAGTGAGCCCCACGCTGCCCGACTGGCTGCTCGGCTCCTGGGCCCCGGCGCCGGGGCTCGATATTCCCATCAACGGCATGTTCGTGCTCGCGCTCACGGCGGTCGTGACCGTCGGCGTGCTGATCGCGCTTGCCAAGAGCCGCTGGGGCCTGCGGGTTCGCGCCACGGTGAGCAACCGGGTGATGGCCAACGCCATCGGCATCGACACCAAGAAGACCGACCGCCTCACCTTTGCCATCGGCTGCGGCATTGCCGGCATGGCAGGCGCCGCCTTCACCACCATCGGTTCCACAGGCCCGACCTCGGGCTCGCTGTATCTCGTCGATTCTTTCCTGGTCGTCACCTTCGGCGGTGCGGCCAGCCTGCTCGGCACCGTGGTCTCGGCCTTCGGCATCGCACAGACCCAGTCGCTCACCGAGTTCTTCATGGCCGGCTCGATGGCCAAGGTGATCACGCTCTCGCTGATCGTCCTCATCTTGATGATCCGCCCGCAAGGCCTGTTCGCCTCGAAGGTCCGGCGTTGAATCACTTCCTGGAGCAGTACCCATGATCGCCCTTCGAAACCTGATCAAGCGCTACCAGCTCGCCAGCGTGCTCGTGCTTGCCTTGCTGCTAGCGGTCGTGCTGCCGCTCGCGCTCGACATCTTCCGGCTCAACCTCGTCGGCAAGTACCTCACCTATGCCTTCGTCGCCATCGGCCTGGTGATGGTGTGGGGCTACGGCGGCGTGCTGAGCCTGGGGCAGGGCGTGTTCTTCGGCCTGGGTGGTTATGCCATGGCGATGTTCCTGAAGCTCGAAGCCTCGGACCCGATCACCACCAAGATCCAGTCCACCCCCGGCATCCCCGACTTCATGGACTGGAACCAGATCACCGAGCTGCCGCTGTTCTGGCTGCCGTTCAAGAGCCTGCCGCTTACCTTGATCGCGATCATCGCGGTGCCCACCCTGCTGGCCTGGATCGTGAGCTTCGCGATGTTCAAGCGGCGCGTGGGCGGTGTGTACTTCGCGATCATCACGCAGGCTGTTGCGCTCATCGTCACCGTGCTCATCATCGGCCAGCAGGGCTACACCGGTGGCGTCAACGGCATGACCGACCTGAAGACCGTGCTGGGTTGGGACACCCGCACCGACCACGCCAAGTACATCCTCTACTACCTCTGCGTGGCGCTGCTGCTCGCCAGCATCCTGCTCTGCCGCTGGATCCAGACTGGCAAGGCCGGCACGCTGCTCCTGGCCATGCGCGACAAGGAAGACCGCGTGCGCTTCTCGGGGTATGACGTGGCCAACTTCCGCATCTTCACCTTCTGCCTGGCGGCCGCGCTCTCGGGCATCGGCGGTGCGCTGTTCTCGCTGCAGGTGGGCTTCATGTCGCCGAGCTTCGTGGGCATCGTGCCTTCGGTCGAGATGGTGATCTTCGCGGCGGTCGGCGGGCGCATGAGCCTGGTCGGCGCGGTGTACGGCACGCTGCTGGTGAATGCGGGCAAGACCTTTTTCTCGGAAAGTTTTCCCGACCTGTGGCTCTTTTTGATGGCCGCGCTCTTCATCGGCGTGACCATGGCCTTCCCGATGGGGCTGGCCGGTATCTGGGAAAGCCATGTGGTGCCGTGGTGGAACAAGCGCGGCGCCGGCAAGACGCCGGCCGTCGAAGTTCACAAGACGCCCACCACGCGTGCCGAAATGGCCGCGCCCACGACGGCCGAGCCGGGCAAGCTGCCGCCCGGCATCAGCGGCCAACAGGCCTGAACCCAGGTTGACCCGGAGCACCCCATGAGCAGCACCGACTTCGCCCTCGCGATCGAAGACCTCACCGTTTCCTTCGACGGCTTCAAGGCCATCGACAGCCTGACGCTCTACATCGACAAAAACGAGCTGCGCGTGATCATCGGCCCCAACGGCGCCGGCAAGACCACGCTGCTCGACCTGATCTGCGGCAAGACCAAGGCCGGCGCCGGCAGCATCAAGTTCAAGAACACCGAACTCACGAAGATGGCCGAGTTCCGCCGCGTGCGCCTGGGCATCGGCCGCAAGTTCCAGACGCCTTCGATCTACGAGAACCTGAGCGTGTTCCAGAACCTCGAGGTCTCTTTCCCCAAGGGCCGCTCGGTGCTGGGCGCGCTCGCTTTCAAGTGCACCGACGAAGTCAAGGCGCGCGTGCAGGTGGTGGCCGAAGACATCTTTCTGTCGGACCGGCTCGACCTCGAAGCAGGCCTTCTCAGCCACGGCCAGAAGCAGTGGCTGGAGATCGGCATGCTGTTGATGCAGGAGCCCGAGCTGCTGCTGCTCGACGAGCCCATCGCCGGCATGAGCGCCCGCGAGCGCGAGCTCACGGCCGACCTGCTGCAGCGCATCTGCAAGAACCGCTCGGTCATTGTGATCGAGCACGACATGGACTTCGTCAAGCGCATCGCCCACAAGGTGACGGTGATGCACCAGGGAAAGATCCTCGCCGAAGGGCCGATGGAAAAAGTGCAGGCCGATCCGAAGGTGATCGACGTCTACCTCGGCCATTGAGCCCCGCCCCGCCAAGAGGATTCACGCCATGTTGAAAGTCAAGGACCTGTTCGTCGCCTACGGCCAGAGCGAGGCGCTGCACGGCATCTCGTTCGAGGGCAACCAGAACGAAACCGTGGCCATCATGGGCCGCAACGGCATGGGCAAGACCACGCTCTTCAAGAGCCTGATGGGCGTGCTGCCGGTCAAGAGCGGCAGCATCGAGGTGGCCGGCAAGGAGGTCTCGAAAGACGAGAGCTTCACCCGAGTCGCCAAGGGCATTGCCTATGTGCCGCAAGGCCGCATGATCTTCCCGACGCTCACCGTCGAAGAGAACATCCAGACGGGTCTGGAGAACTCCAAGACCCGCCGCATCCCCGAGGAGATCTACGCGCTCTTCCCCGTGCTGTGGGACATGCGGCGCCGCAAGGGCGGCAACCTCTCCGGCGGCCAGCAGCAGCAGCTCGCGATTGCGCGTGCGCTCGTCACCGAGCCCAAGGTGCTGCTGCTCGACGAGCCCACCGAAGGCATCCAGCCTTCGATCATCAAGGACATCGCCAAGGCGCTGAACGAGATCCGCAAGATGAAGCAGATCACCATCATCGTCTCGGAACAGGTGCTGAGCTTTGCGATGGACGTGGCCGACCGGCTCTTCGTCATCGAAGGCGGCCGCCTGGTGCACGAGACCACGCGCGCCGACACCGATGTGAGCCACATCAAGCAGTACCTGTCCGTTTAACCCACCCTCGCTTTGTTTTTTCAGCCGCCAGGAGACGCCCACATGACCGATACCCTCATCAAAGTCGACTTGACGAAGTCGCCCACCGAGAACGAGAACATCCACAACCGCTGGCATCCGGACATTCCGATGGCCTGCTGGGTGAACCCGGGTGACGATTTCATCCTCGAGACCTTCGACTGGACCGGCGGCTTCATCAAGAACAACAACAGCGCCGACGACGTGCGCGACATCGACCTCTCCACGGTGCACTACCTCTCCGGCCCGGTCGGCGTGAAGGGCGCGGAGCCCGGCGACCTGCTGGTGGTGGACCTGCTCGACATCGGCGCCAAGCCCGACAGCCAATGGGGCTTCAACGGCTTCTTCAGCAAGCAGAATGGCGGCGGCTTCCTGACCGAACACTTCCCGCAGGCGCAGAAGTCCATCTGGGATTTCCACGGCATGTTCACCAGCTCGCGCCATGTGCCGGGCGTGCAGTACGCCGGCCTGATCCACCCCGGCCTCATCGGCTGCCTGCCCGACAAGCCCATGCTCGACATGTGGAACGCGCGCGAACAGGCGCTGATCGATACAGACCCCACGCGTGTGCCAGGCCTGGCCAACCCGCCTTCGGCCGGCACCGCCCACATGGGCAAGATGACCGGCGAAGCCAAGGCCAAGGCGGCAGCCGAAGGCGCACGCACCGTGCCCCCGCGCGAGCACGGCGGCAACTGCGACATCAAGGACTTGTCGCGCGGCTCCAAGGTCTTCTTCCCCGTGTATGTGGATGGCGCGGGCCTGAGCGTGGGCGACCTGCACTTCAGCCAGGGCGACGGCGAGATCACCTTCTGCGGCGCCATCGAAATGGCCGGCTGGGTGCACATGCGCGTCACCCTCATCAAGGGCGGCATGGCCAAGTACGGCATCAAGAACCCCATCTTCAAGCCCAGCCCCATCACGCCCAACTACAACGACTATTTGATCTTCGAAGGCATCTCGGTGGATGAGGCCGGCAAGCAGTACTACCTCGACGTCAACGTGGCCTACCGCCAGGCCTGCCTCAACGCCATCGAGTACCTGAAGAAGTTCGGCTACTCCGGCGCGCAGGCTTATTCGATCCTGGGCACCGCACCGGTGCAGGGCCACATCAGCGGCGTGGTCGATGTGCCCAACGCATGCGCCACGCTCTGGCTGCCCACGCAGATCTTCGACTTCGACATCAACCCGAGCGCCGCCGGGCCCACGAAGTTCCTCGATGGTTCGATCGACATGCCCTTGTCGCCGGACCTCGTGAAGGCCTGAGGCCATGCCCACCTACGACTACGCCTGCGCCGCCTGCGGCGGCTTCGACGCCATCCGCCCGGTGGCGCGGCGCGACGAGCCGGCGGACTGCCCGGATTGCCGGACGGCTTCGCCGCGCGTTCTTGTCACCGCGCCCAGGCTGGCGTTGATGGAAAGCGGCGCGCGCGGTGCGTTCGCCACCAACGAACGGGCGCGGCATGAGCCGAAGAGTTCGCGGGACTATCAGCGGCTGAAGCACCCGAGTGGTTGTGGCTGCTGCAGCACGGCCAAGCGCGGGGCGACGCTGACGGGGGCGAACGGGAACAAGGCGTTTCCCTCCAAGCGGCCTTGGATGATCAGCCACTGACGTGGCTTGAAGGCGCCTCCGGTGCGCCTTTCTTTGCTCCCTCGCCCCCCGGGGGAGAGGGTTGGGGTGAGGGGCTGGCGGCGATGCGGCGCTGTCGAAGCGCAAGGCGCCAAGCCCTTCAAGGCGCGTCGGCTTCCAACCCGATGCGCGCCGCCTGACTTGCCGACGATCGATATCGTCTGTGCACGGCCACGCCACGCGCGGTCAAAACCCAACTCGAGAAAGCCTCCCCTTCGGACCGGCCCACGGCGGCCGGATGGCGAATGCCATGGGACCTGATGAGGGCTCGATACCCGCTGACGTCCGCTTCTTCGGTGCGTCGGCTGTCGTCCAAAGACAGAATTCGATCTCGGGCTTGGTCCGGCCACTTCACCGACTGCAATGGCGCTGTAACGACCCGCGTCGGGCCAGGCCCGCGCCACATCGGTCGTACCTCTCCCCTGGGAACAATTGATTCATTGAACAAAGCGTGTCTCCGACCCGCAGAACTTTCTCTTCCACCGGGCTGACCACGAGGGCAGCGCCCGCAAAACATGGCAAACTCAAACTGCCGCTTTTGCCAGATCTGTTAGTACCGTATACAACCGCACCGATGCAACAAAAACCTAGACTGAGCGCGGGTTCCAGGCCGATGGGTGCTTCCGTTTTACGGCGACACGCCGACCTTTTATCCGGACGCGGCTGTCTCCCTAAAACACGTTCGGCGTCATGAAAGAGTCACTCTCCGGCCTTCTCCTGCTCGAGGCGCTCATTTGCGGCATCCCTGCCACCTTCCTAGCCGTGGTCTACCTACCATGGGCGGCCATAGTTGCGTTTGGAGAGTTTCGGACTGCGCCTGGTTTCGCCGGTGCAAACGGCGCCCTCCTTGTGGCCGGCCTCTTCGCCTTGTCGCACTATTGGTGGCTTGCTATCGCAACTTGCACTGGGCGGCGATACCAGTTCGGTGCTGGTTACTATGCGGCCGCATGTTGCGCTTTGGCAGTAACGGCTCTTTTGGTATTTTTGCTTCCACCGATGAGCTTCGTCGCATTTTTGGCTGCTGTCGCCGTCATCCACTTCACCAAGCTGCAGCGGAAGCACGCACTGCTTTCGTCCTTGTATTCGGTAGTCGGGAAGCCGCAATGACGCCGAACAAGTCATTGCAGCGGACCGCCTGCGGCGGCCGCTGAATTTCAACGTTAGGTGCCATGAGCATGCGTCGTCGAACCGTTCAAATCCTGGTCGGCTTGCTGGCCATCGTTGTCGCTGGGTTCCTTGTTCCTGGGCATGCAGTCATTCCGGTTCAAGGTGCCACTCAGGAAGACTGGAATCCCAAGTCCTTTTGGTTTGAACCTTGGGGCCAGTCTGGCGTGCACAAAGGAATCGACATCTTTGCCAAGCATGGTCAGCCGGTCATCTCGGCAACTTCAGGCATCGTCGTCTACAAGGGCCAGTTGGGCATTGGCGGCAATGTCATTGCCATTCTGGGGCCCAGGTGGCAGGTTCACTACTATGCTCACCTCGCAGAGCCTGCGGCGGCGCCATGGCTCGTGGCGGGTGGAGAGCGCATAGGGTCTGTTGGTACCAGCGGCAATGCTGCTGGCAAGGCACCTCATCTTCACTATGCCGTCTTGTCTGTCATTCCCCTCCCGTGGCGCTTCAGTACCGCAACGCAAGGGTGGAAGCAGGTCTTCTTTCTCAACCCGGGCGAGGTCCTTCGCAGTGGCACCTAACCCTTTGAAGGGACTTCCCTTTGATGGCACGCGGTATTTGTATTTTCCCGTCGAATACCTCCGCGTGTGTTGGTCGCTGGTCGATGAGCAGGGCGGCTGGTTTGAAACGCGTGAACGAGGAACAGACTGCTTCTCTGAAGACGGCCTTGTTGCACGGGGTCAGAGACCTGTCGTGCGGGCCCGGATGCGAACCGCTCAGCGGGGCTCCATTCACATCGGGCGGTGCTCACCGTTGTGAGCCCGCCAAGGGTTAGTCGAGCTTGCCCGCTGCCGGTCTGACCTGTCACTGCATCGTCTTGCCTTGGTGCCTGCTGCGTGATGGATCTGGATCGTGTGGGGTCAGCCGGCCGGCGCGGCACCGGGCGCTGCGCCGGGCTTTTTGACGCTCACGTGGCGCGGATCGAAGCGCTCGCCCTTGGTCATCACCGCCCACAGGATGCGCGCGTTCTTGTTGGCCAGCGCCACCACCGCCTTTTGCCAGCCGGCGCGCTCCCGCAACGCGGCCACCCATCGTGAGATCGGGTCGCTGCGCTGGTGTGCTGTCATCACCGCCGACTTCGCCCCCTGGATCAGCATCGTTCTCAGGTAGACATCGCCGCGCTTGGTGATGCCCCCAAGTCGGCTCTTGCCACCGCTGGAGTGCTGGCTCGGCACCAGGCCGAGCCAGGCACCGAACTGAGCGCCACACCTGAATTGCCTGAAGTCGACCACGGTGGCAATGGCGGCCGACGCCGTGACAGGCCCGATGCCGATCAGCGTGGCAGCGGTCTTCACCGCGTCGTTGTCCTTGGCGTGTGCCGCGATGCGCTCGTCGCACCAGGCCAGGTGCGCGTCGAGTTCGCGCCACTGCACTTGGGCTCGCTGCAGCACCAGCCTGGCCAGCGTGTTCATCTCGTTGGAAGCGTCTTCGAGCACGCCGGTCAGCACCGACCCCAATGCGCCGGCGCTTTGCGCAAAGACGAGGCCAAACTCGGCGAGCAGGCCGCGGATGCGGTTGATGCAGGCCGTGCGCTCGGCCTTGAAGCCTTCGCGCAGCCGGTGCACGCTGAGCATGCTTTGCTGCTCGATGCTCTTGACGGGCACAAAGTGCATGCCCGGGCGCGAGGCGGCCTCGCAGACTGCCGCCGCATCGTTGGCGTCGTTCTTGCCGCTGGCGCCTTGCTTGCGATAGGGGCCGACGAGTTGCGCGGCGATGATGCGGGCGTCCAGGCCCAGGGCTGCGAGCTTGCGCGCCCAGTGGTGCGCACTGGAGCTGGTCTCCATCGCCACGATGCACCCGGCGGGCAGTTGTCCGCACCACGTCAGGAACTTGTCGCGCGCCAGGGCGCGGATGACGAGCACTTGACCACCCGCATCCACGGCGTGCACCTGGATCACGCGCTTGGCCAGATCGACCCCTACCCGTACCGCTTGACCTCGTGTAATCTGCTCCACGGACTTCCCCTTTCACAGGCTTGAGATTGATGACTTCGAACACCAACAATCTTGGCGCAACATCGCCGTTGCCAGAAGGTGGGAAGTCCCTTCGCATTCATCGAGCGGATGTCCAACCGGCTGCGCCGGTCGGCCACCGCTCGTGGCAAACGTTGGGCGTCACAAACACACTCGTTGCGTGGTGTTAGCGTATTTGACAACATGCGCACATGGCGTTTGAGATCGAGTACTTCCATGAACGCGTGCTCGCCGAGATCGAGTCCTGGCCAATCGATGTCCTTGCTGACTACGCTCGCCTTGCTGAGCTTCTGTCCGAATATGGCCCGAGCCTTCGCCCGCCGCACTCCGCGCCTTTGGCGACGGACTGTTCGAACTCAGACCACGCGGTCGAGCAGGCATAGGCCGCGCGTTCTACTGTTTCATGATGGGTAAGCGCGTCGTCGTGCTGCACGCGTTCATCAAGAAGACTCAACAGACGCCCGATCGTGAGTTGAAGCTGGCGCGAAAGCGACTGAAGGAGTTGCAAGATGACTGAACTGAAGTACAAACCCGTTCCTCATGATCACAAGGCGTTCCTTGCGAAGGCTCGTACCCGCAAGGGCTTCGCCGAAGCCTACGATGCACTGGCGTTGGAGTACCAGGTCGCCGAACAAATGCTCAAGGCGCGCTTTCGCGCAGGCCTCACTCAAGATGCCGTCGCCGAACGCATGGGCACGACCAAGAGCGCGATCTCTCGTCTCGAGTCAGCCGGCAAGCATGCCCCGTCACTTGCAACGCTTAAGCGCTACGCAAGCGCCGTAGGCTGCGAGCTTCAGGTCAAACTTGTGCGGCAGAAGGCAACGTGACGCCCAACCCTTCCTTCAAGCGAAGTGGCCCTCGGCCAGCCTCTTAAGTCAAACGTTGAGCGCAAGAAGGCCATCATGCGATTCCACGCACCGAAAGTCTCGGCCGCGGTTAGCGGCGACTACTATCAGATATGCCTCTGCTCCGAAAAAGACGACGACGGTGATCCTTCGAAGTCGCTGGGCCCTACCTCTTGCTGCAGC
>JAMFRW010000379.1 GCA_026224975.1 Rhodoferax sp.
CTGCTTGGGCACGAAGCGCTCTTCGTCGAGGTTCATCGCCTTGATGACCCGCTTGACAGCCGAGAGCTGATCCGCCGAATCGAGGATGTTGCCGAAGGAGCGGTAGTTGCGCTCGAGCTTGATCACATGTTCGACATGAAACTCGCGCTCGAAGGCCGACATGTTGCCCACCTGCGCGCCACGGAACGCGTAGATGCTCTGGTCGTCGTCGCCCACGGCGAACACGGCTGTATCGGCGCCGGCGAAGATCTTCAGCCAGGCGTATTGCAGCTTGTTGGTGTCCTGGAACTCATCGACCAGGATGTGCCGGAAGCGCCGCTGGTAGTGCTCGCGCAGCGCGGCGTTGTCGCGCATCAGCTCGTAGGTGCGCAGCATCAGCTCGGCAAAGTCGACCACGCCTTCGCGCTGGCATTGCTCCTCGTAGGCCTGGTACACCTGCACCAGCACGCGCGATTGTTCGTCGCGCACTTCCACGTCTTTCGGGCGCAGGCCGTCTTCCTTTTGCGCGGCAATGAACCAGGTGGTCTGCTTGGGCACGAAGCGCTCTTCGTCGAGGTTCATCGCCTTGATGACCCGCTTGACAGCCGAGAGCTGATCCGCCGAATCGAGGATCTGGAAACCCTGCGGCAAGGCCGCGAGCTTCCAATGCGCGCGCAGAAAGCGGTTGCACAGGCCGTGGAAGGTGCCGATCCACATGCCGCGCACGGGAATGGGCAGCATTGCGCCGAGGCGCGTGAGCATCTCCTTGGCGGCCTTGTTGGTGAAGGTCACCGCCATCACGCCGCCGGGCGAGAGCTGGCCGGTCTGGATCAGCCAGGCGATTCGGGTGGTGAGCACGCGCGTCTTGCCGGAGCCTGCCCCGGCGAGGATCAACGCCGGGCGTGCAGGTAGCGTGACGGCCGCGAATTGCTCGGGGTTGAGGTTGTGCAGCAGCGGCGAGTCGGCGTTGACGGGCGCGTCAGCCGCATCGGCGGCGTTGGTTCGAAATTCCATCGCCCGATTGTCGGGCAAGGTGGTTTCCTGACTGCGTGTGCGGGCGAGTCGAGCAACCCCGGCGTTCCCCAAGAAGGGTCGATGGCTCCGCGTAGAATTCGCCACCGGGCCCAAATTTTGGCGTCCGGTTTTTGTTTTCTGCACCGGCTCCTCGCAAGGCGGCTTCGCGGACGACATGCCGGGGTTCCAAGTCAAGCGCTCGCAGCCTTTGCCCGCACACTGCACAACGTGCGGGCTCGATTCAAGGAGCGAGAACCATGGAAATCTTCGACTACGACAACATCCTGCTGCTGCCGCGCAAATGCCGCGTGGAAAGCCGTTCGGAATGCGATGCCAGCGTGCAGTTCGGCGAGCGCAGGTTCGAGCTGCCGGTCGTGCCGGCCAACATGAAAACCGTGGTCGATGTGCCGATCACCGAATGGCTGGCCGCCAACGGCTTTTTCTACGTGATGCACCGATTCGATGTGGACAACGTGGCCTATGCGAAGAAGATGCGCGAGAAGGGCCTCTTCGTCTCGATCAGCTCCGGCGTGAAGCCGCCCGACTACACCGTCATCGACCGGCTCGCGGCCGATGGCGTCGGCGCCGACTACATCACCATCGACATCGCGCACGGCCATGCCGACAGCGTGCACAAGATGATCGAGCACATCAAGAAGAAGCTGCCCCGGGCATTCGTGATCGCCGGCAACGTGGCCACGCCCGAGGCGGTGATCGATCTGGAGAACTGGGGGGCGGATGCGACGAAAGTCGGCGTGGGCCCGGGCAAGGTCTGCATCACCAAGCTGAAGACCGGCTTCGGCACCGGCGGCTGGCAGCTCTCGGCCTTGAAGTGGTGCGCGCGCGTGGCCACCAAGCCCATCATTGCCGACGGCGGCATCCGTGACCACGGCGACATTGCCAAGAGCGTGCGCTTCGGTGCCTCGATGGTGATGATCGGCTCGCTGTTCGCCGGGCACGAAGAATCGCCCGGGCAAACAGTCGAAGTCGACGGCAAGCTCTTCAAGGAGTACTACGGCTCGGCCTCGGACTTCAACAAGGGCGAATACAAGCACGTCGAAGGCAAGCGCATCCTGGAGCCGATCAAGGGCAAATTGGCCGACACGCTGCGCGAGATGCGCGAAGATGTGCAAAGCTCGATCAGCTATGCAGGCGGGCGCGAGTTGAAGGATTTGCGCAAGGTCAACTACGTGGTTCTGGGCGGCGACAACGCAGGGGAGCACCTGTTCATGTAAGGTGTCTGAGGGTTCGTCTTACTCTGATAAAATGTAAGGAGCAACCCGGCACCCAAGGACTCCGCATGATCGTCACACTGACCAGCAAAGGCCAACTCACCTTGCCGAAGGCGATCCGGGACGAGCTGAAACTAGACGCCGGCGCCAAGCTCGATTTCGTCGTCGACAAGGATGGCACGCTGCGCGTTCGCCCCCTTCGGCCGCTTTCGTCATTGTTCGGCCTGCTGCACCGCCCGGGC
>JAMFRW010000051.1 GCA_026224975.1 Rhodoferax sp.
CCCGCTCGCCCACCACCTGCTCACCCACGCCTATCAGAACGCGTGGGCCAACCACCGCCTGCTCAACGCCTGCGGGCAGCTCACGCAGGCGGATTTCGAGGCGACGCGCACCAGCTTTTTCCCGTCGATCAAGGCCACGCTCAACCACACTTTGACGGTCGATTGGTATTACATCGACGCCATCGAGCGCACGCTCTCGGGCCGGCCGACCAACCCGGACTACGCAGCGATTTTCGAGCCCGAAGAACCGTTCGACACCTGCGCTGCCCTGCACGCCGAGCAGTCGGCTGTCGACCGGCGGCTGATCGCCGTCTGCCGGACGCTGGATGCCGCCACGCTGAAGCGAAACATCGAAGTCCCGCGCCGCCACGGCATCAAGCTCGATCCGGTGCCGCGCCTGCTCGCCCATCTGTTCCAGCACCAGATCCACCACCGTGGGCAAGCGCACGCCATGCTGGCCGGCACACCGGTCGCGCCGCCGCAGCTCGACGAGTTCTTCTTGCTCAACGAGGCCGACCTGCGCGCCGATGATTTCGCGGCGCTCGGTTTCACCGAAGCCATGATCTGGGGCGAATCCGCGCGCGCCGCGGAATAAACCGCGCCGCCGGACCGTAGACCTTCCGTGGACGACGCCCCCGACGCCTTCCGTCAGCTGTTGCTGGGCGCGATTCCGCGCCTGCGCCGCTATGCGCGTTCGCTGGTGTTCGACGCGAGCGGCGCCGATGACCTGGTGCAAACCGCGCTCGAACGCGCGCTCGCGCACTGGCACCAGTTCGACCAGCAGCGCGACATCCTCGTCTGGACCATTTCCATCGCCCACAACGCCTACATGGACGACCGCCGCCGCCACGCCCGCATGACGCTCGTCGAGTCGCACGAGGATGGCCCCGTGCTCGAGGAACTCCACGGCGCGCCCGGGCCCGACATCGGCCTGCGCCTGGACCTGATCGCCGCGCTCCAGCGCCTTCCGCCCGAACAGCGTGAACCTCTGCTGCTGGTCACGCTCGAACAGTTTTCGTACGCCGAATGCGCCGAGACGCTGCAGATCCCGATCGGCACGGTGATGTCGCGGATTTCGCGCGGGCGGGCGGCGCTGCGGGGTTGGCTCGATGGCGCGCCGGCTGTGTCCGCTGCGCCTGCCGCAACCACCGCACCGACCGCCGGGCCGCAGAGCACGCTGCGCCGCGTTGTGTGATCTTCGCCTGAATCGCTTTTTGCCACCATGAACGCCGCCCCCGACCACCACACGCTGCATGCCTGGCTCGACGGCGAACTGTCGCCCCAGCGCAGGGCCGAGGTCGAAGCCTGGCTGCACACGCACCCGGAAGAAGAAGCGCGCGTGCGGCTCTGGGCGGCCGATGCCGATGCGATCCGCGCGCAATTGAAGGATGTTTTGGACGAGCCGGTGCCGGAGCGCTTGTTGCAGACGGTGATGCGGCGTGGATCGGCGCTTGGCGCAGCCGCTGGCCCGGCGCAAGCGTCCGCCGCACACACGTTCGCATCGACGCCCGCACGCCAATCCGCCAACGCCTCGTCCTGGCCCACCGGCTGGCGCTGGGCCGCGGCGTTCGCGGTCTTCGGCCTGGGCGGCGCATTCGGCGCGGCGCTGATGTGGCGGTTGCAACCAGCGCCCTCGGCCGCCATGGCCAGCGCCGCGACAGACGCCCGCGCGCCGGGCGCCTGGACGCAGCGGGCCGTCGTCGCGCACAGCGTCTACGTGCCTGAAGTGCGCCACCCGGTCGAGGTCGATGTGGTCGGCAAGACGCCCGAAGAGAGTCGCGCGCAGGAACAGCACCTGAGCCGCTGGCTCACCAAGCGGCTCGACGTGCCGGTGAAGCTCTTCGACCTGCACGCGCAAGGCTTCGAGCTGGTCGGCGGCCGGCTCCTGCCGGATGCGAGCGGGCCGAGCGCGCAGTTGATGTACCAGGCGATCACGCCGGTCGCGACCGATGGCGCCGTAGCCGCGTCGGCCGGCCCGGCCACGTCGCCCAAGCCAGCGCGCGTGACGGTGTATCTGCGCAAGCCCGACAGCAGCACGCCGGCGGCCTTCCGCTTCGAGCAGCAGGGCGAACTGGGCATGTTTTATTGGGTCGAAGGCCAGAGTGCGCATGGTGGGCCGACCGGCTATGCGCTCGTGGGGGCACTGCCGCGCGCCAAACTGCTGGCGCTGGCGGAGGAGATCTACCAGCAGGGCGCGGCGCCTTGATCCGGGCCTTGATCGCGCTTTCACCCTGAAGCCTCGAACAGCGCCGCAATCGCCCTGCTGATCGAGGGCTGAAACCGTGGTTTGTGTCAGCCTCGACACACGCCGAACACGGCCTCGTGACGTGTCGTTTCCAGAATCGATCGTGCTGCCAGCGCTGCTTTCCAAAGGCGTGGTGGCATCCCTCCACTTCGAAAGGAACGACCTCATGGCTTCGATCGGATCGGTATCGAGCAGCGGCAGCGCGTGGGCGGCAGCCGCCGAATCACGCGCCAGCGCAATGCGCCAGAAAATGTTCTCCAAGGTCGACAGCGACGCCAGCGGCAGCGTCGACGCGACCGAACTGCAAAGCATGCTGGACGACATCGGCCAGAAGACCGGCAGCACCGCCGCGAATTCAGCCGACGTGCTGAAGAGCCTGGATACCAGCGGCGACGGCACGCTCAGCCAGGACGAACTCGGTGAAGGCATGCGCAGCCTGATGCCGGCGCCGTCTTCGACGCTGCAGTTCGCGCAACAGCGGGAGGGCACGTCGTCGGCGTCGTCGGCCAGCGATGCAGGCACAAGCGCCAGCGGCGATGCCAGCACCGATGCGTCCAGCGCAATCGATCAAGGCATGCCGCCGCCACCGCCGGGCGGCCCACCTCCTGGCCCCCCGCCTTCCGCTTCGGCGAGCGACAGCAGCAGTTCGGCATCGAGCACCGACGCCAGTACGAGTACGAGTGCCAGCACCGACCCGCTGGACACCAACGGTGATGGCACTGTCTCGGCGCAGGAACAACTCGTCGGCGACTTGAAGGACCTGATCGCCGGGGCCGACAGCGACAGCGACGGAAAGATCAGCAGCACGGAACTCGGGGCCTTCGAGACGAAGCTCGCGTCCGCGTTCACCGAAGCGCTGCAGGCCATGCAGGCGGCGGCTGCCACCTCGTCCTCTTCGGCGTCGTCGTCGCAAAGCGGCGACTCCGGGGCCAGCGACGGCAGCTCGCTGTCGGCCGTGTCGGCATCGTCGTCCGCCTCGCAGGCCGCGGCTCAGGAGCGTGTGGCGCAAGCCTATCGGCAGCCACCGCCCGAACGCTCGATGACTGATCAAGCGGCGATCAACGCATTCGCCTGACGCCGCGCGGCGCGCCACACCCATCGCGTTGGCACGCCCGCTCCAGCGGCTCACGGAGGCCGAGGCCAGCACCTACACTCGGCCTCGGTCAACCGCTTGGCGCTTCTTGGACTCTCTCCGCTCCCTCAAATCTTCGCGTTTCAACGCCGCCGCCCTTCAGCGGCTCGCCGTGGTCATGGTGCTCGGCTTCGCCTCGGGCCTGCCTCTCGCGCTCACCGGGCAGGCGATGCAGGCGTGGCTCAGCGTCGAAGGGGTCGATGTGGCGACCATCGGCTTTTTGAGCCTGGTCGGCCTGCCCTACACCTTCAAGTTCCTGTGGGCGCCGTTGATGGACCGCTTCGAGCTGCCGTGGCTCGGCCGGCGCCGCGGCTGGCTGGTGCTGACGCAGCTCGCGCTCGCCGGCGCGCTGATGTGGATGGCCGCCGTGTCACCCACCGGCGCCACGCGCAGTTTTGCGCTGCTGGCGGTGCTGGTGGCCTTCATCTCGGCCTCGCAAGACGTGGTGATCGACGCCTACCGCACCGATCTGCTGCCTGTCAGCGAGCGCGGCCTGGGCTCTTCGCTGACGGTGCTGGGCTATCGGCTGGCGATGATTTTGTCGGGCGGCGTGGCGCTGATCTGGGTCGACCCAATGCAGGGCGGCGGCTGGACCTGGCCGCAGGTGTATCGCTTCATGGCCGGGCTGATGGTCGCGGCGGCGGTGCTTTCGGCTGTAGCGCTGCCCAGGCTCGCACATGCGGTGGCGCCGGCGAGCGTGGCGCGGCGCGATCTGCTCGGATTCCTGGCAGTGCTGGTGGCGGTGGCCGTCGGCGTGTTCCTGAGCGACCGCTTCGGCCCGCCGATCGCGCGTGCGCTGCTGGGCGCATGGCTCGCCACCAGCGACATGCCGCCGGCCTTGCAAGGCAAGTGGATCGACCTCGCCGCGCTGATGCTCGGCATCGCGTTCACGCTGCCGCTTGCCGCGTGGGCGGCGCGCGCTGCGCGCTTCGAAACGCTGCTCGGCGGCCTGCGTAGCTACTTCTCGCAGCGTGGTGCGGCAGCCTTCCTCGCCTTCATCGTGCTCTACAAGCTGGGCGACGCGTTCGCCGGATCGCTGATGACGCCCTTCCTGCTGCAGGCCATGCAGTACAGCACCGCCGAGGTCGGCGTCGTCAACAAGGTGATCGGCCTGTGGCTGACGATCGGTGGAGCCTTGCTGGGCGGCGCGCTGATGCTGCGGCTGGGTTTGTGGCGCGCGCTGATGATCTTCGGCGTGCTGCAAATGGTCAGCAACCTCGGCTTCTGGTGGCTCGCGGTCAATGGCCGCGGCGTGTTGCGGGGGCTCACGATTCCGGCTTTCGATTGGGGCTTCGTCAAGCTGATGCACGAGACGCCGGTCGATGGCGGCCTGCTGCTGGTGATCGCGGGCGAGAACCTTTCCAGCGGCATGGGCACGGCGGCCTTTGTCGCCTTCCTGATGAGCCTGTGCAACCAGCGCTTCACGGCCACGCAGTTCGCGCTGCTGAGCGCGTTCGCGTCGGTGGGGCGCGTCTGGGTCGGGCCGCTGGCGGGCGTGCTGGCCGAATCGATCGGCTGGCCGGTGTTTTTCATCGTCTCCACGCTCGCGGCGCTGCCCGCACTCGTGATGCTGTGGTGGATGCGTGCGGCAGTGCGCGCACTCGAATACGACCCGGACGCGCCTATCGTGGATGATTGAACCGCGGGCCGCAGTCTGGAGTCCGAACCGCCTGCCCCCATCTTGCCCGAGTCTCCAGCGTCTGATCCGAATCACCCGAACAAGCGCAATGAACGATTTCCACGACCGTAGCGGCCCGCGCCTGATCCACCCGATGGCCTGTAGTTGCGCGCTGAATTCGCGCCGCCTCTTCACCGGCGCACTGCTGGCCGGCGGTGCGGTGCTCGCGTTCCCGGCGCTGGCGCGCGAGGGGGTGGATGTGGGCGAGCGCTCGACCTTCTCGAAGCTGGTCTCGGCCGAGCAGATCGAGCAGGCCGCGCAACAGCAGTATGTGCAGATGGAGCGCCAGGCGGTGCAGCAACGCGCGCTCGCGCCGGCAGACAACCCGCAGGTGATCCGCCTGCGCGCCATCGCGCAACGGCTGATCCCGTACACCTACGAGTGGAACCCGCGCGCCCGGCAATGGAAGTGGGAGGTCAACCTCTTCGGCAGCAAGCAGGTCAACGCGTTCTGCATGCCGGGCGGCAAGATCGCGTTCTTCAGCGGCATCCTCGACCAGCTGAAACTGACCGACGACGAAGTCGCCATGGTCATGGGCCATGAGATGGCGCACGCGCTGCGTGAGCATGCCCGCGAGCGCATGGGCAAGACCATGGCCACGCGCGGCGCCATCGAGATCGGCTCGGCGCTGCTCGGCCTGGGCGGTGGCGGGCGCTACATCGCCGACATGGGCGGCCAGTTGCTCACGCTGCAGTTCAGCCGCTCGGACGAATCCGAAGCCGATCTCGTCGGCATGGAGCTCGCCGCCCGCGCCGGCTACGACCCGCGCGCCGGCGTGACGCTCTGGAAGAAGATGGCCACCGCCGCCAAGGGCGCGCCGCCGCAGTTCCTCAGCACCCACCCGTCGGGCCCGACGCGCATCAAGGACATCGAGACCAACCTGCCGAAGGTCGAGCCGCTTTATGCGCGGGCCGGCAAGCCGGAGCGGCGCTTCGAGCCGTTCAAGGCGGGCGACGGGCCGAAGAGCTGACGGTTTCGCCAGCGACGATTGCCGCTACCAGCGGTGCGGTAGCGGCTTGAGGATCACCAGCCGCCAGCCGTCGATCCGGATGTAGCTGCCGGTTTGCAGGTCTTTCAGCAGCCGGCTGATCATCTCGCGGGCGCAGCCGATGCGGCTGGCCAGTTCGGCGTGCGTGGGGCGATCCTCGATCACGTAGGTGCCGTCCTCATGCGGCGCCGCGAGTTCATTCAGCAACTGCACCATGCGGCCATACACATCGAGCAGCGCCATGTTGCGCAAGCCACGGGTGGCGAGCCGCGCCCGGTGGATCACACG
Source organism: Rhodoferax sp. (assembly GCA_026224975.1). GTDB lineage: Bacteria > Pseudomonadota > Gammaproteobacteria > Burkholderiales > Burkholderiaceae_C > LMDS01. The sequence goes on from JAMFRW010000051.1 coordinate 6,332, forward strand.
GGCCAGCAACTCGAAGGCAAACTCGGGTTCGGCGGCGATGTGGTCGCGCAAGGTCTGGCGGGTGACGACAACGCAAGTGGTGGTTTCCAGGGCGATCACCGAGGCGGAGCGCGGGCCGCCGTCCAGGCTCATCTCCCCGAGGTAGGAGCCCGGGCCGTGGATGCCGAAGATCACCTCGCGGTCGCGATCGTCGGTCGAAAACACTTTGAGCCGGCCCGACAGGATGATGAACAGCGTGTCGCCGAATTCGCCTTCTTCGATCAGCCGCCGTCCCTTGACGAAACGCTTGATCTCACCGCGACGGGCCAAGGGGCGCAACGATTCTGGCAGGGACGCAAACGGGTCGGGCGGCGCAACGGGACGGTCCATGGGCGACGAGCCCGCCCGAGGATGGGCGCCGGCTCGACTTTGGATCGTAGTCGCTGAAACCGCCCGGCGCAGGCTCTGTCTGCGCGGGGCGGCCAAGGTGTGGCGCGCCGACGGCAGTCGTCAGTCATGCGTCAGGCCTTGCGGCGGGTCAACCCTTGCGCGCGGGATCAGCCGGTCGCTCCGCTCAACCATTCAGCCGCGGGCGCGGTAACGGGCAACTGTCGTCCATCGCCCCGAGCCCGTCGCCGGGCAGAGCGCCCGCCGAGCTGCCCGGCCGGTCTTCCGCCGCGCCCGCGCCGTGGCGCAGCGCGCCCACCATCGGCGGCAGCACCGCCACCTGGCGCACCAGCGCGCGGATGCTTTCGGCGCCGGTTTTCAGGCGGATGTTGCCGATCTGCGTGCGCACGGTCGAGATCTTGACGCCGAGTGTCGCGGCGGCTTCGCCCGGCCGCGCGCCGCTGCACAGTTCGATCAGCACCCGCGTTTCGGCCGCGGTAAGGCCGTAGCAACGGGCGTAACCTTGCACCGAGAGCGGCTCGCAGACGTCGCGCTTGCCCAGCCACACCAGCGTGGCGTGGCCATTGCCTTCGCCGCTGATCGGGCGCAGCGGCACCACCGAAATGCTCACGCGGTGCCGCCCTTCGCCGACCGTCAGCAGCTTGCGCAGCCCGCGGCAGGCGGCGTTGTGCAGTGCGTCCTGCAGCGGTTGCGCATCCTTGGGCCGGCGCGCATGAAGCTCGCGGCCGACGAGGTGCAGCGGGTGGTCGCCATCGAGTTCGAGCTTGGCCGCGTGGTTGACGTGAACAGCGTGCGTTTCGTCGGTGAGCAGCAGCATGCCGTAGTCGATTTCGTCGAGCGTGGCAGCCCAGAGGTGGCGCGACCTGAGGGCTGCGCTGCGCCGCTCGGGGCCCCGGTACATCTGCGTGGCGCCGAAGGCGGACGAAGGGATGGGCGTCCCGAAAGGACCGGCGTTGCTGATCGGCATCTCGAACATGTGTCATTCCTCCGATGAATCTCCCGCTGATACAAACGTTCGGCAGGTGAAACAAAGAGTAGGCAATCCCCCTCCCAAGGGGGGGTGAATATGACCGGGCCGATATGTGATTTATTTACGCTTTGGAAACATTGTGTCGTTCGCGCGCTGGCTGTGCCGACCCGCCTCTCGAATGCTTGGCAGATCGATTCGAGACCCCGGTCAGTGCCGCCGTGGGCTCAAGCCAGCACGCGCAGCAGCCAGCGGTTCCAGTCGGCGATTTCCTCGGCACACACCGAGTGGCCCATGGCGTACTCGTGCCATTCGACCGGGTAGCCGAGCGTGGTGAGCGCGTCGCGCGTGGGCGTGGCGCGTGACATGGCGATCATCGTGTCGCCGCGGCCGTGCGCCAGAAAAATCGGCACGCCGGCGTTGGCCGGGCTGCGCTCGGCGACCAGTTTTGGCGCCAGCGGCAGGTAGCCCGACAGCCCCGTCAAGCCCGCCAGCCGCTCGCCGTGGCGCAGTCCGGTCATCAGCGTCATCGCACAGCCCTGCGAGAACCCCGCCAACACGATGCGCGACGACGGCATGCCGCGTGCGTTCTCCCGCGCCAGCAGCGCCTCGATCGCCGCTTGAGATTCGCGCAGGCCTGCTTCGTCTTCGCCGGCCGTGCCGCCCAGGCCGAGGATGTCGTACCAGGCGCTCATCACATAGCCGTTGTTGATGGTCACCGGCCGCTGCGGCGCGTGCGGAAAGATGAAACGCACCGGGCCGACGGCAGCGAGGTCGAGCTCCTCGGCCACCGGCACGAAATCGTTGCCATCGGCACCCAGGCCGTGCAGCACGATGATGGTGGCCGTGGGGTTGGGCGCGGTTTCGAATTCGATGGCGGCGAGGGTCATGGTGTGGCTCTGCGAGTTGGCTGGTATGGGGTTGCGCGATTGTGCCTTTTGGACTCGGTTTGTCTTATAGGCTGCTCTGAGCGGCTACGGCGCGCCCGGGCAGGGGTCCGTGGTTAGCTTAGGGCGGGGGCGGGTAACCCGACAAACCAGCCGGGCGGGGTATTGTTGCCCCGTGGCCAAAAAAAAATA
>JAMFRW010000380.1 GCA_026224975.1 Rhodoferax sp.
CAGGTCAGACGTGAGCGCGGCACCGGTGTAGCGGTATCTGGCTTCGAAGTTCGAGCTCACCGCGCCGGCAGCCTGCCCGTAGGAGAGGCCGAGGAGCAGGAAGCCGAGCAGGATGAAAACGTCTTGCCCGAGCACGCCGCCATCGAGAAGTGTGGGGGCAAAGCCACTGAAGACAGCGATCATCGTCGCGAAGCTGCCCAGTGTGCGCTTGCGGCCGATCCGGTCGGCGATGTAGCCGGAGGCGACCACGCCGCCGGCGGCGAGCACGGCACCGATCATCTGCACGATCAGGAATTCGCTGATGGATTGGGTGGTGTAGAGCCGGATCCACGACAGTGGGAATACCGTCACCAAGTGAAACAGTGCGTAACTCGCGAGCGCGGCGAAGGCGCCGACCAGCAGCGTGAACCATTGCGAGCGGGCCATCTCGACGACGTTGGTCGGCTCGAGTTCGTGCGAGTCCAGCAGCTTGGCATACTCGGGCGTGGCCACCAGCCGCAGCCGCGCGAAGAGCGCCACCACGTTGATCGCAAAGGCCACATAGAAGGTGTAGCGCCAGCCCCAATCGAGGAATTCATCGATGGGCAGGCTCGCATAAAGGTAGGCGAAAAGGCCGCTGGCCAGGATGAAGCCGACCGGCGCACCGAGTTGGCCGAGCGCTGCGTACCAGCCGCGCTTGTTCGCTGGGGCATTGAGCGCCAGCAGCGACGGCAGGCCGTCCCACGCGCCGCCGAGCGCAATGCCCTGCCCGATTCGAAGCAGCGACAAGAGAATGATGGACGTGAACCCCAGGCTCGCATAACCCGGCAAAAACGCGATGCCGGCGGTGGAGATGCCGAGTGCGAAGAGCGCGATGGTCAGTTTGGCCTCGCGCCCGAAGCGGCGCTGCAGGTCCATGAAGAGGATGGTGCCGATCGGCCGTGCAATGAAGGCGAAGGCGAACACGGTGAACGCGAGCAGCGTGCCCTCCAGCCCTTTCTCGAATGGGAAGAACACAGAGGGAAAAACCAGTGCCGAGGCAATGCCGTAGACGAAGTAGTCAAAGTACTCGGAAGCGCGCCCGATGACGACGCCGATGGCGATCTCACCCGGGGCGATCTGCCCGTGGTCGTCATGCAGGTTGCGGGCATCGCGCCCGATCGCGCTGCTCGAAGGCTCGGGGTTTGGCTGATCGATGCTGGTCGAAATCATCATTGCGTGTGTATCGGGTGTTATGCAAACATGGCGAAGGTTCGCACCGCACGGAGATTGACGCCATAGGACAAAACGCCCAATCCCCGGAAAACGCTAATAGACTTAGATTGTGGACTCTTCACGCAGCACTTGCTCCCCCTACTGCATGCCACCCAACGAAAAATTCAGCCGCTTCGGCCCGCTCGCGGCATTGCGTCTTCGGGCGCTCTTGCTGCTCGCGCCCACTGTGTTGCTCGCAGGCTGCAACACGGTATTGATGAACCCTTCGGGCGATGTTGCCGATCAGCAGGGCCACCTTATCGTGGTCTCGACGGTGCTGATGCTGCTGATCATCGTGCCGGTCATTGCGCTCACGGTGATCTTCGCCTGGCGCTACCGCCAGTCGAACAAGGAGGCAACCTACTCGCCCGATTGGGACCACTCGACAGCGCTCGAGCTCATCATCTGGGCGGCGCCGCTCTTCATCATCATCGCGCTCGGTGCCGTCACCTGGATCAGCACCCACACGCTCGACCCCTACCAGCCGATTCGCCGCATCAACGAGAACCGCGCGGTGGATGCCGGCACCAAGCCGCTGGTGGTCGAGGTGGTGGCGCTCGACTGGAAGTGGCTCTTCATCTACCCCGAGCTGGGCATCGCCACGGTGAACGAGCTGGCCGCGCCGGTCGACGTGCCGATCGCGTTCAAGATCACGTCATCTACGGTGATGAACTCTTTCTTCATCCCGGCGCTCGCCGGGCAGATCTATGCGATGCCGGGCATGCAGACCAAGCTTCATGCCGTCATCAACAAGCCGGGTAATTACGAAGGCTTCTCGGCCAATTACAGCGGCGCGGGCTTTTCGGGCATGCGCTTTCGCTTCCACGGCATGAGCGATGCCGATTTCGAGGCCTGGGTGAAAACTGCCAAGTCACAAGGCAGCGCACTCAACCGCAATGCCTACCTGCAGTTGGAAAAACCCAGCGAGCGTGAGCCGGTGCGCCGCTTCGCCACCGTAGCGCCCGACCTGTACGAGGCCATCCTCAACCGCTGCGTCGATGCCAGCAAGATGTGCATGAACCGCATGATGGCGATCGATGCCAATGGCGGTCTGGGCAAGACCGCGATCGGTGGTGTCAGCAACAAGCCCTTCCGCACCGACGACGCCAACTCCCCCAAACGAACCTACGTGGCGGCACTCGTGTGCACCGCCGACAACCCCGAAGGCATTCCGGCGGCCGCCGCCAATTTGTCGGCGGAGCAAATCAAGCCATGACTCCTGAACTGACGAAGCTGCTCTTCGGCCGCCTGACCTGGGAAGCGATCCCGTTTCACGAGCCGATTCTTCTCTACACCTTCATCGCCGTGGTCCTGGGTGGCGCCGTGCTGCTGGCCGGGCTCACCTACTTCCGCGTGTGGGGAACGCTGTGGCGCGACTGGATCACCAGCATCGACCACAAGCGCATCGGCATCATGTACATCGTGCTCGGGCTGGTGATGCTGCTGCGCGGCTTCTCCGACGCCATCATGATGCGCGCGCAGCAGGCGTTTGCGTTTGGCAGCGAAGCGGGCTTTCTGCCGCCGCACCACTACGACCAGATCTTCACCGCGCACGGGGTGATCATGATTTTCTTCGTCGCCATGCCGCTGGTGGTGGGGCTGATGAACTTCGTGGTGCCGCTGCAGATCGGCGCACGCGACGTGGCCTTCCCCTTCCTCAACAACTTCAGCTTCTGGATGACGACCTTCGGCGCGATGCTGACGATGGCGTCGCTCTTCGTCGGCGAATTCGCGCGCACCGGCTGGCTGGCGTATCCACCACTCTCGGGGATCATCGCGAGCCCGGATGTGGGGGTGGATTACTACATCTGGTCCTTGCAGATTGCGGGGGTGGGCACGCTGCTCTCTGGGGTCAACCTGATCGCGACCATCGTGAAGATGCGCGCACCCGGCATGACGCTGATGAAGATGCCCATCTTCACCTGGACGGCCCTCTGCAGCAACGTGCTCATCGTGGCGGCCTTTCCGGTGCTCACCGCCGCACTCGCCCTGCTCTCGCTCG
>JAMFRW010000006.1 GCA_026224975.1 Rhodoferax sp.
CACGTCATCGGCCCCGAGCAGGGTTTTACGCTGCCGGGCACCACGATTGTTTGCGGCGACAGCCACACCTCGACCCATGGCGCATTCGGCGCGCTGGCGCACGGCATCGGCACCTCGGAAGTGGAGCACGTGCTGGCCACCCAAACGCTGCTGGCCAAGAAGTCGAAGGCGATGCTGGTGCAGGTCGACGGCGCGCTGCCGGCCGGCGTCACCGCCAAGGACATCGTGCTGGCCATCATCGGCAAGATCGGCACCGCCGGCGGCACCGGCTACACGATCGAATTTGCTGGCCCGGCCATTCGTGCGCTGAGCATGGAAGGCCGCATGACGGTCTGCAACATGGCGATCGAAGCGGGCGCGCGCGCCGGCCTGGTGGCGGTCGACGAGACCACGCTGGCGTATGTGAAGGGCCGCCCGTTCAGCCCGCGCGGCATCGAACTCGACGCCGCAGCGCGCTACTGGGCCACGCTGCATTCAGACGCCGATGCGCACTGGGATGCGGTCGTCGAGTTCGATGCCGCCGAAATTCGCCCGCAAGTCACCTGGGGCACCTCGCCCGAGATGGTGCTGTCGATCGAAGACCGCGTGCCGGACCCCGACCGCGAGAAAGACGCCAACAAGCGCGGCGCCATGGAGCGTGCGCTCGAATACATGGGTCTGGAGCCCAACAAGCTGATCTCCGACATCCTGATCGACAAGGTCTTCATCGGCTCCTGCACCAACTCGCGCATCGAAGATCTGCGCGAGGCTGCCAGCGTGGTGCGCCGGCTCGGCACCAAGGTTGCCAGCAACGTGCGGCTCGCGATGGTCGTGCCGGGTTCGGGGCTGGTCAAGGAACAGGCCGAGCGCGAAGGCCTCGACAAGATCTTCAAGGCGGCCGGTTTCGAATGGCGCGAGCCGGGTTGCTCGATGTGCCTGGCGATGAACGCCGACCGGCTGGAGCCGGGTGAGCGCTGCGCCTCCACCAGCAACCGCAATTTCGAAGGCCGCCAGGGCGCCGGTGGCCGCACGCATCTCGTGAGCCCGGCCATGGCGGCAGCCGCTGCCATCGAAGGGCATTTTGTCGATGTACGTCGCCTTGCGTGACGGTTCGTTTTTTATAAACCCCAGGAGTTCTCGATGAAAAAAAGCGCGTTGTTGTTGATCGTTGCCTATGTGTTCGCCCTGGCTGGCTGCAACACGATTGCCGGCGCCGGTGCCGACATTCAAAAGGGCGGAGAGAAGATCGAAGACGCTGCCAAGAAGAAGTGATCGCATGAATCCGTTTCGAATTCACAAGGGCCTGGTCGCCCCGATGGACCGTGAGAACGTCGACACGGATGCGATCATTCCCAAGCAGTTCCTGAAGTCGATCAAGAAGTCGGGCTTCGGCCCGAACCTCTTCGACGCCTGGCGATACCTGGATGCCGGCGAGCCGGGACAAGACCCGGCATCGCGCCGGCCCAATCCCGATTTCGTGCTTAACCAGGCGCGCTACAAAGGCGCCTCGGTGCTGCTGGCGCGCCAGAACTTCGGCTGCGGTTCGTCGCGCGAACACGCGCCGTGGGCGCTGGACCAATACGGCTTTCGCGCCATCATCGCGCCGAGCTACGCCGACATCTTTTTCAACAACTGCTTCAAGAACGGCTTGCTGCCGATCGTGCTGCCGGAGCAGCAGGTTTCGACGCTGTTCGACGAAGTGGCCGCGTTCATCGGCTACGAGTTGACCGTCGATCTGGAGCGCCAGGTGGTGATCAAGGCCGATGGCACGGCGCTGCCGTTCGAGGTGCAGCCGTTTCGCAAGTTCTGCCTGCTGGGTGGCTTCGACGACATCGGCCTGACCCTGCGTCATGCCGAGAAGATCCGCACCTTCGAAGCCGAGCGGCTGCTGCAAAAACCCTGGCTGGCGCACACCGTCGTTTAATTGTTTCAAGGAAACTGATTCGTGAAGATTGCGATCCTGCCGGGTGACGGCATCGGCACCGAGATCATCGCGCAAGCCGTGCGCGTGCTCGGCGTGCTCGACCTGCACTTCGAGACCGAGCAAGCGCTGGTCGGCGGCGCGGCCTACGAAGCCCATGGCCACCCGTTGCCCGAAGCCACGCTCTCGCTCGCCAAGGCGGCCGATGCGGTGCTGTTCGGCGCCGTCGGCGACTGGAAGTTCGACAAGCTCGAGCGCTCGCTGCGCCCGGAGCAGGCGATCCTGGGCCTGCGCAAGCACCTGGGCCTCTTCGCCAACTTTCGCCCGGCGATCTGCTACGAGCAGCTCACGCATGCCTCGAGCCTCAAGCCCGAACTCGTGGCCGGGCTCGACATCCTGATCATCCGCGAGCTGACCGGTGACATCTATTTCGGCCAGCCACGCGGCCGCCGCGTCTCGCCCGATGGCGCGTTTGCGGGTGCCGAAGAAGCCTTCGACACCATGCGCTATTCGCGCCCGGAGATCGAGCGCATCGCGCACGTGGCGTTTCAGGCGGCACGCAAGCGCAGCAAGCGGCTCACCAGCGTCGACAAGGCCAACGTGCTGGAGACTTTCCAGTTCTGGAAAGACATCGTCACCGAAGTGCATGCCGGGTACCCCGATGTGGAACTCGACCACATGTATGTCGACAACGCCGCGATGCAACTGGTCAAGGCGCCGAAGAAGTTCGACGTGGTCGTCACCGGCAACATGTTCGGCGACATCCTCTCCGACGAAGCGGCCATGCTCACGGGCTCGATTGGCATGCTGCCCTCTGCCTCGCTCGATGCTGCCGGCAAGGGCCTCTACGAGCCCAGCCACGGCAGCGCGCCCGACATCGCTGGCAAGAATCTGGCGAACCCGCTGGCTACAATCCTGTCACTTGCCATGATGTTGCGCTTCTCACTCCAACAGCCCGAAGCTGCCGCCCGCGTCGAAGCGGCGGTGCAGTACGTGCTCGCGTCGGGTTTGCGCACGGCAGACATCTGGTCCGAAGGCACGACGCGGGTCGGCACCATCGAAATGGGCGATGCGGTCGTCAAGGCGCTGGCTGGCGGCTCGACCGCCGTCGGCACCAAAACCACCATTATCAAGAGCTAGCAGCTCCGGTTCGTCTCGCCCCTCTTCACCGGCGAACGAGCCGGGCGCAAGAGGTTTCCAACAACTTGTCTACAGGGGCAATGGCGATGACGAGACTCACAGGATTGGTCGGATGGCGCGGCATGGTCGGCTCGGTGCTGATCGACCGCATGCAGGCCGAGGGCGACTTCGCCCACATCGAGCCGGTGTTCTTCAGCACCAGCAACGCTGGCGGCACAGCGCCGTCGATGGCGAAGAACGAGACGAAGCTGCAAGACGCCTACGACATCGACGCGCTCAAGCGCTGCGAGATCATCGTCACGGCCCAGGGCGGCGACTACACCAGCGATGTCTATCCACGGCTGCGCGCCGCTGGCTGGACCGGCCACTGGATCGATGCGGCCTCCACGTTGCGCATGAAGGACGACGCCGTCATCGTGCTCGACCCGGTCAATTTACCGGTGATCCAGAACGCCCTCGCGAAATCACGAAACGGCGGTGGCCGCAACTGGATCGGTGGCAACTGCACCGTGAGCTGCATGCTGATGGGCGTGGGCGCGCTCTACAAGGCCGGCCTGGTCGAGTGGATGAGCACGATGACCTACCAGGCGGCATCGGGCGGTGGCGCGGCGCACATGCGCGAACTGCTCACGCAGTTCGGCACGCTGAATGCCGAGGTCAAAAGCCTGCTCGACGACCCCAAGAGCGCCATCCTCGAGATCGACCGCAAGCTGCTTGCCAAGCAGCACGCCCTCAACGCGAGCGAAACTGCCAATTTCGGCGTGCCGCTCGGCGGTAGCCTGATCCCCTGGATCGACAAGGATCTCGGCAACGGCATGAGCAAGGAAGAATGGAAGGGCGGCGCCGAAACCAACAAGATCCTCGGCCAGGGCGAAGGCTTCGGCACTGCCGCCGTGCCGGTCGATGGCTTCTGCGTGCGCGTCGGCGCCATGCGCTGCCACAGCCAGGCGATGATGTTCAAGCTCAAGAAAGACGTGCCGTTGGCCGACATCGAAAGCATGATCGCCAACGACAACGCCTGGGTCAAAGTGGTGCCGAACACCGCCGAAGATTCGAAGCGCGACCTCACGCCCGTGGCCGTGACCGGCACGATGACGATTCCGGTCGGGCGGCTGCGCAAGATGGCGATGGGGCCCGAGTATCTGGGCGCCTTCACGGTGGGCGACCAGCTCTTGTGGGGTGCGGCCGAACCGCTGCGCCGCATGCTGCGAATCCTGGTCGAGGCCTGAGCATGCGCATCGCTCGCCTTTCGATTGCCTTGGCGTGCCGGCCTCGCCGCGTTGCCAACGCACAACGGCGAGCCGCGTTCGAGGCCCGTTCCGGACAGTCGGCGAATGTCAGGCATTGCATGAGCTTGTCACCGTATCTGCTTGATGCTATTGTGATTTTGTGATTCCGGTGTTCACTTCTCTACTGGTTTCGGTACTTACGCTTACGCAACGACAGACTCGCGTCTACGACATTGCTGTTCTCGGCGGGCTTCCATCGCCGCCCGAATCGTCCTTCTGGGAGACGCCTTGAAAAGAAACTCGACGTTCTCGGGGCGCTTCGCCCTGACGGGTGTTGCCGCTGCCGCGCTGTGTCTGGCACTGCCCAACGCCTGGGCGCTGGGCCTCGGCAAGTTGCAGGTTCAGTCGGCGCTCGGCGAGACGATGCGGGCCGAAATCGACGTCACGAGCCTGAGCCCCGAAGAGAGCAGCAACTTGCGCGTTCGCGTCGCCACGCCCGATGCGTATCGCGCCGCCGGCGTCGACTACAACGCCGTGCTGCCGAGCACGAACGTGGTGCTGCAACGCCGTGCCGATGGCCGCTCGGTCTTGCGCGTCACCAGCGACCGCGCGGTGCAGGAGCCGTTTGTCGATGTGATCCTCGAGATCACCTGGGCGACAGGTCGCCTGGTGCGCGAGTACACGCTGCTGTTCGATCCGCCGAACATGGCCCGCGCACCGGCGCCCGCACCGGCAGCCACCACGGCGCCGGTGATCGCCGCCGCACCTGTTCCGCCGCCGGCAGTGGCCGTCGAAGGCACGCCGACACCGCGCGCCGAGCGCCGCCCCGCACCCACGCCTCGCGCGGCTGCGGCCGAGTCCACGGCGCCAGTGCGGCCGGCGCCTGCTCCGTCGCCGGCTGCAACACCCGCACCGCGTGTGGCCGGCGCCGATGAATACCGCGTCAAGCGTGGCGATTCGCTGTCGAAGATCGCCTCGCGCACGCAGCGGTCGGGCGTGACGCTCGCCCAGATGCTGGTATCGCTCTACCGCAGCACCCCGCAAGCCTTCGTCGACAACAACATGAACCGGCTCCGGTCCGGCGTGGTGCTGTCGGTTCCGAGTGCGGACGAAGCCAAGGCCATTGGTGCGCCCGAAGCGCGCCAGGTCATTCAGGCGCAGAGCGCCGACTTTGGCGCCTATCGTCAACGTTTGGCCGGCGCCGTGCCGGCCGCGCGCACCGAGGGCAGTGCGCGCCAAGCCAGCGGCAAGGTTCAGACGACCGTCGATGACCGCAAGCAAGCCGCGACGCCGACGCCCGACAAGCTGACACTGAGCAAGGGCGCCGTCAGCGGCGCTGCCTCGGCCGCAGAAGACCGCATCTCCAAGGATCGCGAGAAGAAGGAAGCCGCTGCGCGCGTAGCGGAGCTGTCGAAGAACGTCGCGGAGCTGAAGAGCCTGTCGAACGCAGCGGCCAGTTCGGCTGCTGCCAGGGCGAGTGTGCCGGCAGCGCCTGCGGCACCGGCTCCCGCACCAGCGCCGGTCGTGGTCGCCGCGGCGCCACCGCCGTCTCCAGCGCCAGCACCTGCCCCGGTGCCCGCACCGCCGCCGGTCGTCGCGCCCGTGGCTGCGCCTTCCGCATCCGCGCCGGCATCCGGCGGCATCCTCGTCGCCGCGCCGCCTGTCGTGACACCGGCGCCCGTCGCCTCGGCACCGCGCCCGATCGCCTCCGCGCCGCGCCCAGCCGCATCGGCGGTGCGCCCGCCCGAACCCGTCGCCGAAGAGAAGGGCTTCTTCGGCACGATGATGGAAGACAACCCGCTGGCGCTCGGCCTGGGCGGTCTGGCCATCCTGCTGCTGGCCGGCTTCGGCATCTACCGTTACACCAAGCGCGCCCGCGCCGACAGCGGCGAAACCTCGTTCCTCGAAAGCCGCCTGCAGCCCGATTCGTTCTTCGGCGCCAGCGGTGGCCAGCGCATCGATACGCGCGATGCCGGTGGCGCGTCCTCGTCGATGAGCTACTCGCTGAGCCAGCTCGACGCGATCGGCGATGTCGATCCTGTGGCCGAGGCCGACGTGTACCTCGCCTACGGCCGCGATCTGCAGGCCGAGGAAATCTTGAAGGAGGCGATGCGCAGCAACCCCGAGCGCATGGCCATCCGCACCAAGCTGCTCGAGGTGTATGCCAAGCGCCGCGACACCAAGGGCTTCGAACTGCTGGCGACGCAGCTTTATTCGCTGACCCGCGGTGAGGGCGAAGACTGGGCCAAGGCGCAGGAACTCGGTGCGCAGATAGATCCCGAAAACCCGCTGTTCCAACCCGGCGGCGAGCCCCTGATTGCCCACGGCGCCAGCGGCGAGATGATCGAGCCGCTCGGCGCGAGCACCATGCCGCAATCGGTGCTGCCGACCGCTTCGGCCTTCGGCAACAGCGTGACGGCCCCAGGCGCGCTCGACAGTGGCCGCATGGATCTGGATCTCGACCTCGATCTGGACGACACCGAAAGCGGCGTGGTCACTGCGCCTTCGCCGCTCGAAGCCACGCAGGCATTCGCCGCGCCGGTGTCGCCACCGCCGCTGCCGCCGGCGCGCGCATTCGAACGTGCCCCGGAGCGTGCCCCGGAACGCGCCGACGATTCGATGTCGCTGGATTTCTCGATTCCCGACGACATGCCCAAGCTGCCGAGCGACCCGCCCACGCAGCCGTACCAGAAGCCGATGGAGTTCGACCTCTCCGGCATCTCGCTCGATCTCGACCTGCCGGATCTGGGCGGCACGACCGTGGCGCAAGCGCATGCCGCCGCGCCGCCCGCGAACGACTCGGGCTTCGCCGATCTGGAGCTGCCGTCGCTGGGGGATGAGGGCGGTGCGGTCGCTGACGACGGTGCCGACGACGCGCTGGCCCGCAAGCTCGAACTGGCCGACGAGTTCCGCCAGATCGGCGACACCGATGGCGCGCGCGACCTGCTCGAAGAAGTCGTTGCCAAGGCCACCGGTGCCACCAAGACCCGTGCGCAGGGCATGCTTGACGACCTTGCTTGATGGGTCGCGGGGGGCGGCGGCGTGAGAGTCGCCCTCGGTCTGAGCTACCGCGGCCAGGCCTACCAGGGCTGGCAAAGCCAGCGCGGCGGGCGGACGGTGCAGGACAAGCTCGAAGCGGCCCTGGCGAAGTTTGCCGACCATCCACTGCGCACCGCGTGTGCCGGCCGGACCGATGCCGGCGTGCATGCGCTCAACCAGGTCGTTCACATCGACACCGAAATCGCGCGCGAGCCGTTCTCGTGGGTACGCGGCACCAACCGCTTCCTGCCGGCCGACATCGCCGTGCAATGGGCGCAGGTCATGCCCGAGGAGTTCCACGCGCGCTACAGCGCCATCGGCCGGCGCTATGTCTACATCCTGCTCGATTCGCCGGTGCGGCCTGCCATCGAGGCTGGGTCGGCCGGCTGGAGCCTGCGCCCGCTCAATGGCGAGCGCATGCAGGAGGCCGCACAGCGCCTCCTCGGTGAGCACGATTTCAGCGCCTTCCGCTCGGCCGAATGCCAGGCGAACACGCCGGTCAAGACGATTCGCGCCATCCGCATCTCGCGCCGCGGCGCCTACTGGCGCTTCGAGTTCGACGCGAATGCCTTCCTCCACCACATGGTGCGCAACCTCATGGGCTGTCTGGTGCCGATCGGCGCCGGCCTGCGAACGGCCGACTGGCTCAGCGAGGTGCTGGCCTCGCGCGACCGCCACCGCGCCGGCCCGACCTTTTCCCCTGACGGACTCTACTTCGCCGGCCCGTACTACGATGACGTCCACGCCATTCCGCAGCGCACCGCCGCGATGGATTGGCTTCCTTGAACGGGTCACAGCTCAAACGAAAACCGATGAACCTGCCCCAGCACCGAACCCGCATCAAGATCTGCGGCCTGACCCGCGAAGCCGATGTGGACGCCGCCGTTCAAGCCGGCGCCGATGCCATCGGCTTCGTGCTCTACGACAAGAGCCCGCGCCATGTGAGCATCGCACGCGCTGCCGAACTCGCGCGCCGCCTGCCGGCCTTTGTGATGCCGGTCGGTTTGTTCGTGAATGCGGCGCCGAAGGAGGTCAACGCGGCGGTGCGCGCCATCCCGCAACTCCTGCTGCAGTTCCACGGTGACGAGTCACCCGAAGACTGCCGCCGCCACGCCCGGCCCTACCTGCGTGCGGCGCGGATGGCCGCCGACTTCGATTTGTTAGACTTCGCAGCTCGATTTGCAGATGCGCAAGCCCTCCTGCTCGACGCTTTTGTCGACGGTTACGGAGGCGGCGGAAAGGTCTTCGATTGGTCTCTCATACCGCCCGACGTGCCCCTTCCTCTCGTTTTGTCTGGTGGGTTGCATGCCGGAAATGTGATCCCTGGGATCCAGCAGGCACGGCCGTGGGCCGTTGACGTGAGTTCCGGCGTGGAGTCCGCAAAAGGCATCAAGGATGCCGATGCGATCCGCCGGTTCTGCGATGCAGTGCGTGAGGCCGATGCCCGCATTGCGTCATCCGTATCCTGAGGAACCCATTCACATGTCTACCTACCAACAACCCGATGCCCGCGGGCATTTCGGGCCTTACGGCGGCAGCTTCGTCGCCGAAACACTCGTGCACGCGCTCGACGAACTCCAGCGCTGTTATGCCGAAGTGCAAAACGACCCGGCCTTCATGGCTGAATACCGCTCGGAGCTGAAGCACTTCGTCGGCCGGCCGAGCCCGATCTACCACGCCGCGCGCATGAGCCGTGAACTCGGCGGCGCGCAGATCTTCCTGAAGCGCGAAGACCTGAACCACACCGGCGCGCACAAGGTCAACAACACCATCGGCCAGGCGATGCTCGCCCGCCGCATGGGCAAGCCGCGCGTCATTGCCGAAACAGGCGCCGGCCAGCACGGGGTGGCCACGGCGACGATCTGCGCGCGCTATGGCCTCGAATGCGTGGTCTACATGGGCAGCGAGGATGTGAAGCGCCAGTCGCCGAATGTCTACCGCATGAACCTGCTGGGCGCGACGGTCGTGCCGGTCGAATCGGGCTCGAAGACGCTGAAAGACGCGCTCAACGAAGCCCTGCGCGACTGGGTCACCAACGTCGAGAACACCTTCTACATCATCGGCACCGTGGCCGGCCCGCATCCGTACCCGACGATGGTGCGCGACTTCCAGCGCGTGATCGGCGACGAATGCCTGGTGCAGATGCCGGAGATGACCGGCCGCCAGCCCGATGTGGTGATCGCCTGCGTGGGCGGCGGCAGCAACGCGATGGGCATCTTCTACCCCTACATCGAGCATGAAAAAACCCGGCTGATCGGTGTGGAAGCCGCCGGCCTCGGGCTCGATACCGGCCGGCACGCTGCCTCGATCAGCGCCGGCTCGCCGGGCGTGCTGCACGGCAACCGGACCTACCTGCTGCAAGACGCCAACGGCCAGATCATCGAGACGCATTCGATCTCGGCCGGGCTCGACTACCCCGGCGTCGGCCCGGAGCATGCGTACCTGAACGACATCGGCCGCGCCGAATACGTCGGCATCACCGACGACGAAGCGCTGGCGGCGTTCCACCACCTCTGCCGCACCGAAGGCATCATCCCGGCGCTCGAATCGAGCCACGCGGTCGCCTACGCGATGAAGCTCGCGCCGACGATGCGGCCGGATCAGCACTTGCTCGTCAACCTTTCGGGGCGTGGCGACAAGGACATCAACACCGTCGCCGAACTCGACGGCCGCGCGATGAAGGGCATGCTATGAGCCGCCGGGCCGTTCCCAAGGCGAATACCGCAGTGCGTAGCACGGAGAATTCGAAATGAGCCGCATCGCCACTACCTTCGACGCGCTCAAGGCGCAAGGCCGCAAGGCGCTGATCCCGTACATCACCTCGGGTGATCCGTACCCCGACGCCACCGTCGACATCATGCTGGCCATGGCGAAAGCCGGCGCCGACGTGATCGAACTCGGCGTGCCGTTCTCCGACCCGATGGCCGATGGCCCGGTGATCCAGAAAGCCGGCGAACGCGCGCTGGCCAGAGGCATCGGCCTGCCGCAGGTGCTAGCCTTCGTGCGCGGTTTTCGCGAAAGCAACCAGACCACGCCGGTTGTGCTGATGGGCTATGCGAACCCGGTCGAGCGCTACGGCGTTGATCGTTTCGTGGCCGATGCCAAGGCCGCTGGCGTCGACGGTGTGCTGGTCGTCGACTACCCGCCCGAAGAGTGCGAAGAGTTCGCGCAGACCTTGCGCACGAACGGGCTCGATCCGATCTTTCTGCTGGCGCCCACGTCGACCGAAAAACGCATGCAGGAAGTTGGCCGCATCGCGAGCGGCTACGTGTACTACGTGTCGCTTAAGGGCGTGACGGGCGCCGGCCACCTCGATACGGACGCCGTTGCCAAAATGATCCCGCGCATCAAGGCCTTCGTGAAACTGCCCGTCGGTGTGGGCTTCGGCATTCGTGACGCGCGCACGGCGCAAGCGGTGGCTGCGGTCTCGGATGCCGTTGTCATCGGCACGGCGCTGGTGCAACTGCTG
>JAMFRW010000381.1 GCA_026224975.1 Rhodoferax sp.
GCGTTCCATGGCCGCGGGCTATGCCGGCCTGGACAACGAGTTGTTCTACATGGACAAGACGATGATGGTGTTCGGCGATGCCAAGAAGGTCGTCGAGGACATGGTGAAGGCGATCGAGTAGAGGGATCATGTAGAAGAGAGAATCGGGCGTTGAAATACGCTTCGCCCATTCCTCCTCGGGAGCACGAGCATGAATACCGTCGTCGATGAACTGGTGGCTCAGGTCGAGCGTCTTTCGCCGGCCGATCGCGAACTGCTGGTCGAGCGGCTCCGGCAGACGCTGCCATGGTCCGGGGACACCGACATCGAAGCAGCCTGGATAGCGGAGGTCGACCACCGGCTGGATGCGGTCGACCGTGGCGAGATGCGATCCATCCCGTGGGACGAAGCGAAGAAGCGCCTGGGTCTTTGATGCGCGTGGAGATCGTCGAAGCTGCCTTGGCCGAAGCCGAGGCAGCGCGCCGCCACTATGCGGAGATTCGGCCGGAGCTGGCCGACGACTTTTCCAGCGAATTGCAGATCGCCATCGAGTGGGCAGCGTCGCAACCGATGGCCTGGGCCCCGATCGGTCGCCGGGCACGGCGGCGGTTGCTGGATCGGTTTCCGTATGCGGTGATTTACCGCATCGAACCCGAACTCATTCGTGTGGTGGCTGTGATGCACCAACGCCAACGCCCGGGGTACTGGCGCACGCGATAGCTCGCAGCATCACGAGCCCGGCGGACCGTCGCATGGCGGCTCGGCCTTTCACCCGGCCAGCAACGTCGCCACCTCGGCCGCCGAGCGCACGCCGAGCTTCGCGAACACGCGGGCGCGATGGACTTCGACGGTTCGCACCGAGACGTGCAGTTCGTCGGCGATGACCTTGTTGAGCTTGCCGGCGGCTACGCGCTGCATGACTTCGTGCTCGCGTTCGGTGAGGCTGGAGAGGCGGGCCTGGCGCTCGTCGTCGCGGGCGTGCGAATGGCGCATGGCCGCGTCCACGGCCAAGGCTTGCTCGACGCGGTCGACCAGTGCGTTGTCGCCGTAGGGCTTTTCGAGAAAGTCGAACGCGCCTTTCTTGAGCGCCTCCACCGCCATCGGGATGTCGCCGTGCCCGCTCAGGAACAGCACCGGGTTGCGCAGCTTGCGGGCCATCAGTTCTTCGTGCACGCGCAGGCCCGACATCGGCTCCATGCGGATGTCGAGCAGGAACACGCCGGCCAGCGGGCGCGGGGTGTCGTCGATGCTGGCCAGCAGCGACGGGCCGCTCGCATGCGCGCGCACATCGAGGCCGCGCGAGCCGAGCAGAAAGCTCAAGGCGTCGAGCACGGCGGCTTCGTCGTCGAGCAGGTAGACGATGCCCGCGGGTGCCGCCGGCACGGGCGCGGGGTCGATGCCTGGCGCCGGGGTTTGCTCGGTCAAGTTCATGCTGCTTCCTCTTCCGGTGTCAGGCTTGTCACCTGCAGATCGACCGGCAAGGTCATCGAGAGGCAGGCACCACCACCCGGTGCATCGCTCGCATCCAGCAGGCCGTGGTGCGCCTCGACGATCGATCGGCAGATGGCCAGCCCCATGCCCATGCCGTCGCGTTTGGTCGTGTAGAACGCCGCGCAAAGTGCATCGATGCGGCGGCCTTGCAGGCCGGGGCCGTTGTCGATGACATCGATGCGCACGAAGCGCTCGTCGCCGGTCGGCAGCGTGCGCACTTCGATGCGGCGCTCGGTGCCGGTGGCCTGCTCGACGCTGCCGAGCGCGTCGCTCGCGTTGCGCACGAGGTTGATGACGACCTGCTCGACCAGCACCGCGTCGGCCACGATGGCTGGCAGTTCGGGATCGAGTTGCACCACGAGCTGCACGCGCTGCCGTTCCAGCTCGCGCCGCAGCAGGGCCACGCCGCCTTCGACGACCTCGTTCAGCGAACAGGCTTCGAGCTGCGGCTCGCGCCGCGTCAGGAACTCGCGGATGCGCTGGACGATGCGCCCGGCGTGTGCCGCCTGCTCGCCCAGCCGCTCCAGGGCGCGCAGCACGATCGGGTCGGGGGCGGCATGTCGTTTCATCGAGTTGATCACTCCGGCGTTGTAGCTGGAGATGGCGGTGAGCGGCTGGTTCAGCTCGTGCGCCAGCGTCGCGGCCACTTCGCCCAGCATGGTGAGACGCGCGTGGTGGGCCAGGGTGTCGCTCTGGCGGCGCTCGCGCTCGGCAAGGCGCTTGCGCTCGGTGATGTCGACGATCGAGCCCATCCAGCCGATGTGCCGGCCGCGTGCATCGACCAGTCGCGCTTCGTAGATCATCACGTCGAAGAGCCGGCCGTCGCGATGCCGCCATTGCGCCTCGTAGCCTTCGCGCGGCGCCTGGCCCGCCATGTTGCGGCGGTGGCGCAGCATGATCTCCTCGATCGAATCGGGCGGCCAGTAAGGCATGGGCGGCATCAACCCTTCCAGCACCTCGGGCTCCAGGCCCACCATGTCGGCCAGCGCACGGTTCACGTAGACGAGCCGGCCTTCGAGGTCGCGCGCGCGCAGGCCGACGGTGAGCGAATCTTCCATCGCGCTTCGCCAGGCCGCTTCGGTGCGCCAGGCTTCTTCGGCGCGCGAGACGCTTTGCACCTGCCGCCGCAGCATCCAGGTGATCACGGCGATGAGCAGCACGAAGCCCGCGACCATCACGATCGGCAGGCCGTGGTACCAGGGCCGGATGCGGTCACGCGCGATCAGTTCGAGGTAGGCATCGTCGATGGCCGGCGCCAGGCCGATGCGGTGGCTCTGGTGATCGGCCAGGCGCAGCCCTTCGGTGGTGCTGGCGATGACGTCGCCGAAGCTGTCGACCAGGCGCACGTCGTACTTGCGGGCAAGCCACCACGGCACCGTCTGGCGCAGCATGTCGGTCGGCGAATAACGGGCCACGAGCGTGCTGCCGTCCGGCAGGCGTGACGAGAGATGTGCCGACAGGCCGGCGGCCAGACTGGCAGACCACTGCGCGGCGTCGATCGGCGGCGATTGCTCGGGCAGGTGCGCGACGATGCGGTTGGCCGCGTCGAGCCAGGTGATGCTGACCCAGAACCGGTGCAGGCCTTGCTGCACATCGGCACCTGCGGACAAGGCTGCGGGCGTGGTCGGGTGCGCCGCCAGCCGTGCGGCCAGCGCATCGAGCAGGCCGGCTTCGCGCTCGATGCGCGCGCTCACCTGCACCTGCAAGCTCAGCGCGTCGGAGATCAGCTCCATGCGCTGGTCTTCCAGCTCGTTGTGTTCGTTGGCGCGCAGCCAGGCCAGCACGGCCACCACGAACGCGAGGGAGATCAGCAGCGGCAGCGCCCACAGCCCGCGCCTCAGCATCGGCCGCGGCGGCAAAGCCAGTGCGGGGCGAGACGGTGCGGCCGAAGTGGCGTCGGACATGGGCGGAGTCTAGTGGCGGCAGGGGTGCGGCCCGGGGTTCGCGGACGCCGGAATGTGGAAGTCCACAACTACCGCCGCGCGGACGCGCCACCCAGAATTTGCCGACCGAAAAATCATCCCTTCGCAGGAGACATCCGCATGACCCAAACCACCCGCCGCCTCGTGCTCGGCGCCGCCGCCGTGGCCGCCGCTTCCATCGCCGTGCCGACCCTCGTGCGCGCGCAAGCCCCGATCATCATCAAGTTCAGCCACGTGGTCGCGCCCGACACACCCAAGGGCAACGGCGCGCAGCGCTTCAAGGAGCTGGCCGAGAAGGCGACCGGCGGCAAGGTCAAGGTCGAGCTGTACCCCAACAGCCAGCTCTACAAGGACAAGGAAGAAATGGAGGCGCTGCAGCTCGGCTCGGTGCAGATGCTCGCGCCTTCGCTTGCCAAGTTCGGCCCGCTGGGCGTGAAGGAATTCGAGGTCTTCGACCTGCCCTTCATCTTCAAGGACCAGGCCGCATTCCGCGCCGTGACCGATGGCGCTGTCGGTGCCGACCTGTTCAAGAAGCTCGAACCCAAAGGCATCAAGGGCCTGGCGTACTGGGACAACGGCTTTCACATCATGAGCGCCAACAAGCCGCTGCACAAGGTGGCCGACTTCAAGGGCCTGAAGATGCGCATCCAGTCGAGCAAGGTGCTCGATGCCGAGATGCGCGCGCTCGGTGCCATCCCGCAGGTCATGGCTTTCAGCGAGCTGTACCAGGCGTTGCAATCGGGCGTGGTCGATGGCTGCGAAGGCGTGCCGTCGAACTTCTACACGCAGAAGACATACGAGGTGCAGAAGCACACCACCATCTCCAACCACGGCCATCTGGCCTATGCGGTGATCGTCAACAAGAAGTTCTGGGACGGCCTGCCGGCCGACATCCGCACCCAACTCGAAGGCGCGCTCAAGGACGCCACGCTCTACGCCAACGCGATGGCCGAAACCGAGAACGTCACCGACCTCGAGAAGATGCGCGCCAGCGGCAAGACCACCATCTACACGCTCACCGCCGAAGAAACGAACGAGTGGAAGCGCGCGCTGATGCCTGTCCACAAGGAGATGGAAGCACGCCTGGGCAAAGCGACCATCGATGCCGTCTACAAGGCATCGGGCTTCGTCGCGCCGAAGTAATCGCGAGCCACCGGGAGACCGCCGTGTTCCTACGCATGCTCGACCACCTCGAGGAATGGCTGATCACCTTCCTGATGGGTGCCGCCACCTTCGTGATCTTTCTGGCCGTGGTGCACCGATTCGCGTCGGGCATTCCTTACATCCAGGACTTCACGATCAAGATCAACGTCGGCTGGGCGCAGGAGCTGTGCATCTACATGTTCGTGTGGATGGCGAAGTTCGGCGCCGCGTACGGCGTGCGCAACGGCACGCACGTGGGCGTCGATGTGCTGGTGCGCGCGCTGCCGAAGGACAAGGCCAAGTACCTCGTCATGTTCGGCCTGCTGGCCGGCGCGCTCTTCACCGGCATCGTCGGCACGCTGGGTGCGCGCTTCGTCTGGGACAACGGCTTCCACTACGCGCTGATGCACGACTGGCTTCACATGGACGTGGGCGACGTGCCCGAGGGCCCCACCTCGCCCGACCTCGAAATCTCCACCTGGATCGCCTACTCGTGCGTGCCGCTCGGCTCGTACCTGATGTGCTTCCGCTTCCTGCAGGTCGCCTGGGGCTTCTGGAAGACCGGTGAGGTGCCGCATGCCGAGCACGGGGTGAAGGGTGTGGACGACGCCGCGCTCGAACCCGACGACGTGCCCAACCTCTCCGCCGACGGAGCGCGCAAATGAACACGCTCATCATCTTCTGCCTGCTGGTCGCGCTGATGCTGACCGGCATGCCGATCAGCATCTCGCTCGGCCTCACGGTGCTGACCTTCCTCTTCACGATGAGCCAGGTGCCGCTCGACACGGTGGCGCTGAAGCTGTTCACCGGTATCGAGAAGTTCGAGATCATGGCGGTGCCGTTCTTCATCCTTGCGGGCAACTTCCTCACGCACGGAGGGGTCGCCAAACGGATGATCAACTTCTGCACCTCGATGATCGGCCACTGGTACGGCGGCATGGGGCTGGCGGGCGTGATGGCCTGTGCGCTGTTCGCGGCGATCTCGGGCTCGTCGGTCGCCACGGTCGTGGCGGTCGGCTCGATCATGCTGCCGGCGATGGTCAAGGCCGGTTACCCGAAACGCTTCGGCGCCGGCGTGATCACGACTTCGGGTGCGCTCGGCATCCTGTTCCCGCCGTCGATCAACCTGGTGATGTATGCCATCGCGACGGCCGGCATGAACGCCACCGGCCCCGATGGCCAGCCGGTCAGCTCGGCCTCGGTCGGCCAGTTGTTCCTCGCCGGCATCGTGCCGGGCCTGTGCCTGTCGTTCCTGCTCGGCGTGACCACCTGGTACATCGCCAGGAAGAACAACTACCCGCGCCTGCCGAAGGCGAGCTGGGGCGAGCGCTACCGCGCGTTTCGCGAGAGCATGTGGGGCATCCTGCTGATCGTCGTGGTGATCGGCGGCATCTACAGCGGCAAGTTCACGCCGACCGAAGCCGCGGCGATGGCCGCGGTCTACGCCTTCTTCATCTCGGTCTTCGTCTACAAGGACCTGAAGCTGAGCGATGTGCCGAAGTCTCTGCTGAGCGCCGCCGCGATGAGCTCGATGCTGCTCTACATCATCACGAACGCGGTGCTGTTCAGCTTCCTGATGACGAGCGAGCAGATCCCGCAGGCCATGGCCGCGTGGATGACGAGCCAGGGCTTCGGCCTGGTCGTGTTCCTGCTGCTGGTCAACGTCATCCTGCTCGGTGCCGGCAACTTCATGGACCCGGCCGCGATCGTGCTGATCATGGCGCCTATCCTGTTCCCGGTCGCGGTGAAGCTCGGCGTGGACCCGGTGCACTTCGGCATCCTGATGGCGGTCAACATGGAAGTGGGCCTGTGCCACCCGCCGGTGGGCTTGAACCTTTACGTGGCGTCTGGCATCACGAAGATGGGCATCACCGAACTCACGGTCGCGGTCTGGCCTTGGCTGAAGACGATGATCCTGTTCCTGATCCTCGTGACCTTCTGGCCCACGCTCTCACTCTGGTTGCCGCACCTGATGTTCAAGTGAGCCTTCAGCCGCGGTAGGTCTTGATGACTGCCGCGTCGTCCAGTTCGCGCCATCCGCGCGCCACTGTCTCGCGAAAACGGGCCAGTGCGGCATCGCCGAGCGGCGTGGCGTGCTGCACGCTGGCGGCGAGCGCGGTGGCCAGACCCATGTCTTTGGTGAGGATGTGTGCGGCGGCGCGCGGCGGGCTGTAGTCGTCGGTCAGCGCGCGGGCCATGCGATCTTCGAAGACCCAGGAAGCGCCGCTGGATGCGCAGATCAGCTCGAACATCTTGCGCGCGTCGAGCCCGAGCTTTTCGGCGAGCGCGAGCGCTTCGGCACCGGCAACCAGGTTGATGCCGGCGAGCAGGTTGTTGACGAGCTTGGCCTTGGCCGCGTCGCCGGGCACCTCGCCGATGGTGAAACGCTTGTGGGCCAGGTCGACCAGCAGTGGCTCCCAGCACGCGAGCAGCGCCGCGGGCGCGGCCAGCATCATGCTCATCTGTCCGGTGAGCGCGCGCGCCGGGCCGCCGGAGATGGGCGCATCGATGGTCTCGATGCCGTGATCTGCCAGGCGGGCCGCGAAGCCCGCGCTGTCTTGCGGCGCGATGGTCGAGCAGAGCATCACGGTCGCGCGTTGCGCATCGGCGCGGGGCTCGGCGTGCACGAGACCCTCGGCACCGAACAACACCTCGTCGATCTGCTTCGCGTCGACGACGACGATCGCCACGATGTCACAGGCTGCTGCCAGCGCACGTGGCGTGCTCTGCACCACCATGCCGGCCTCGCGTGCTGCCTGCTCGACTGCCGGCAGCACGTCGCGCACTTCGACGGCGTATCCGCGGCCTTGCAGGTTGAGCGCCATCGCCATGCCCATGGCGCCGGCGCCGATGATGCCGACGGTCGGGTGCATGGTTGGGCGTGCGGTCGGCGGGTTCGCGTTCGATGTGTTCATGTCGCGATTTTGCGTCTGCGGCCGCTCACCGCTCGCGTGATCAATCCGACGTGGCGAGCGCCCGTGCGATGCGTTGCTTCGGCACGCGCGTGCGCGGCACCGGCTGGTCGAACCAGCTCCGCACGTCGGCGTCGAGCCCGATGCCGTGCATGTAGTTGTAGAGCGCCTTCTTGAGGCCGACGCCGAGTGCGTCGTGGTCCACGCCGGTCGGGTCGATGAAGGCCACGTCGTTCTTCGCGAACGAGACCGGCGGCAGCGGCTGCAGGCTCACGCCGTATTCCTCGGGGTTCTGGCCCACCGGCGAATGCACGGTGCAGGCAAAGCGATGGAAAAACCCCGACTGGATGCAGCCCGCTTCGAACAACTGCCTCACGTGTTCCAGTGCATCCACCGTGTCTTGCACGGTCTGCGTCGGAAAGCCGTACATCAGGTACGCATGCACCAGGATGCCGGCATCGGTGAACGCGCGGGTGACGCGCGCCACCTGCTCGACCGACACGCCTTTTTTCATCAGGTTCAGCAAGCGGTCGGAAGCCACTTCGAGCCCGCCCGAGATCGCGATGCAGCCACTGTCGGCCAGCTCCTGGCACAACTGCGGGTTGAACGATTTTTCGAAGCGGATGTTGCCCCACCACGAGATGGCGAGCTGGCGCTTTTGCAGCTCGGCCGCGAGCCCGCGCAGCGCCTTGGGCGGCGCGGCCTCGTCGACGAAGTGAAAGCCGGTCTGCCCGGTTTCGGCGACGATGGTCTCGATGCGATCGACCAGCGTCTCCGATGCCACGCCGTCGTAGCGCGAGATGTAGTCGAGGTTCACATCGCAGAAGCTGCACTTCTTCCAGTAGCAGCCGTGCGCCACCGTCAGCTTGTTCCAGCGGCCGTCCGACCACAGGCGGTGCATCGGGTTGAGCATGTCGAGCAGCGAGAGGTATTGGTCCAGCGGCAGCCCGTCCCAGGTGGGCGTGCCGACTTCGGCAAAGGCGATGTCGGCCTCGCCGAGGTTCATGTTGTGGTAGCGCACCTCGCCCTGTTCGGTGCGGACGAAGGTGCGCACCAGCCGGCTCTTCGAACGCTTGCCGGCCAGGTGATCGAGCAGCGCCAGCAGCGGCCGCTCGCCATCGTCCAGCGTCACGTAGTCGAAGTGATCGAAGACGCGTGCGTCGCTCAGCTCGCGCAACTCGGTGTTGACGAAGCCGCCGCCCAACGCGATGACGA
>JAMFRW010000382.1 GCA_026224975.1 Rhodoferax sp.
AGCAAGACCAACGTGGGCGAGTTGATGCTCGAATACGGCGGTGGTGGCCATCAGGCGGCCGGCACCTGCCAGGTCGAGAACGACCAGGCGGAAGTGACGCTGGCGAAGCTGGTGGCGCGGATCAACCTGGACGGTTGATCGCTGCCGCTCAGTTCGTCGCGAAGCAGTAGAGCAAGCCCGCGCCGCCGGTCGATTTCAGCGCGTCCGGGCTGCAGCCCTTCGACAAATGCGACGAGTTCCAGGACTTGGCGGGCACGCTTTCGTCGAGGCCGGTCTTGTCATGGTGGCCGAGCATGGCGGAGCCTTCACCGTTCTGGGTCCAGTTGCCGCAGGTGCTGTTGACGTTGCCGGCGATGGCGGTGCCGTCGGGCTGCGAGCCGGTCAGGATGTCGTGGGTGTTGGGCGTGTCGCCGCGGCCGTTGACGAGGTCACCGCGCTCGGTCAGTGCCGTCTGCTTGTTGATGTTGTTGGCGGCGCTGTGAAGCGAGGCCACGTCGCTCGCGACCACCACGCCCTTGGCGTTTTTCCACGGGCCGCTGCCGATGCGGTCGCGTGCGTTGATGGCCGGCACGGTCGCCGTGGCTTGCTGGCTCAGATAGGCGTGCCAGGTGTGGTCACCGGCGCCTGCGGCCGTGGCGAGTGACTGGCACTGCTTGTCGGCGCCGGCCAGGCCGCCGAGGTTGGCGCCGTCGCCCGGGCCCTTGCTGCTCACGAAAAACGTCATGGCGCTTTTGCTGCTGCCGGGCATGCCGCTGCAGGCCGCGAGCAGACCGACGGTGGCGGTGGCAACGGCCAGCAATGACAACTGAATCGATCGACGCATGGTGCAACTCCTTCTGGGTGGTGAGCGATGAACGGCGGATTGTGCCGGGCGAATGTGGACTCGCTGTTACCCGTTTTTCCGGGTGGGTTTAGGCGATGTTCTGGCGGGTCGCTTGCTGGCTGGCCTGCTCGCTGGTGCCTCTGTGGCCTTGGATGAAGCCACTGCCGTCTTCGCCCTGACCTTTGCCCGGTCCTTGTCCTTCGCGCTCTGCTGAGCCGCTGCGGCGCGCTGCCCGGGCCGGCCGACGGGCGTCAAGCGCTGGGCCCAGAGCTTGTAGGCGCTGGGCGTGAGTTCGCGCTTGAGCAACTGCACGAGCTGGCCTTCGGTCACGCCGTGGCGCATCAGCATGTTGGCGAAGGGCGGGTGGTCGTGCCAGGCGTATTCGATCACCTGGGCGATGTCGGACGCGCTGAGTCGGGGAATGGGTTTGGCCATGCTCGCGAGTATCGGCGGCTTCGCGGGGCTGGGTGCCCGGGAGTAGGGAAACCGAGAGGCTTTGCGGAGGGCGATCTCGCTCCAATGGCAGGTCCGTCTCTGTGACGCCTCCTCCGGTGACTCGGTCATCGACCCCCAATGAACAAGCCCCCCACGTTCCGCCCCGCCGGCCCGCTCACGCTGGCGTTGCTCATGGCCGCTGCCACTGCCATCACCGTTGCCAGCGCGGCCCACGCCCAACCCGCCGCGCCCAATGAAGCCCAGCCCGCGACCATCGCCGCCAACGCCGCGATGCAGCAAAGCCTGCCCTTCGCCAATCGAGAGGACTTCGACGACGCCCGCCGCGGCTTCATCGCGACCATCCCCGATGCAACAGTGCCCGGCAGCGGCGCGCGGCCGGTGTGGTCGATGCAGCGCTACGGCTTTCTGCAGGCCGATCAGCCTCCCACCAGCGTCAACCCCAGCCTGTGGCGACAGGCGCAGCTCAATGCGATCCACGGGCTCTTCAAGGTGACCGAGCGCGTCTACCAGGTGCGCGGGCTGGACATCTCCAACCTCACCATCGTCGAAGGCGACACGGGCCTGATCCTGATCGACCCGCTGATCTCCACCGAAACCGCCAAGGCCGCGCTCGATCTCTACCTGGCCAACCGGCCTCGCAAGCCAGTCGTCGCGGTGGTCTACAGCCACAGCCACATCGACCACTTCGGCGGTGTGAAGGGCGTGGTCGACGAGGCGGAAGTCAAGGCCGGCCGCGTGGCCATCGTCGCGCCGGATGGTTTTCTGGAACATGCCGTGGCCGAGAACGTGCTCGCCGGCAACGCGATGGGCCGGCGCGCACAGTACATGTACGGCTCCTTGCTACCACCCGGTAGCAAAGGGCAGGTGGACGCGGGCCTCGGCAAGAACGTCTCGCGCGGCAGCATCACGCTGATCGCTCCGACCGACCTGATCCGCAAGAACCTCGAGACGCGCACGATCGACGGTGTGCAGATCGTCTTTCACCTGACGCCGGGCACCGAGGCGCCTTCGGAAATGAACCTGTACTTTCCGCAGTTCCGGCTGCTCGACATGGCCGAGAACGTCACCCACAACATGCACAACCTCTACACGCTGCGCGGCGCCGAAGTGCGCGACGGCAATGCGTGGTCGCAGTACATCGGCGAGGCGATGGAACAGTTCGGCGCCAAGGCCGATGTGTTGATCGCGCAGCACCATTGGCCGACCTGGGGCACCGAGAAGATAGTCGCGGCCATGGCCCGCCAGCGCGACCTCTACAAGTTCATCAACGACCAATCGCTGCGCCTGCTGAACCAGGGCTACAAGCCCGACGAGATCGCCGCCGAACTCAAGCTGCCGGCGAGCCTGGCCAATGACTGGGCCGCCCGCGGCTACTACGGCACGCTGATCCACAACGCCAAGGCCGTCTACCAGAAATACATGGGCTGGTACGACGCCAACCCGGCCAACCTCAACCCGCTGCCACCGGTCGAAAGCGCGAAGAAGAACATCGAATACATGGGCGGCGCCGCAGCCGTGATCGCCCGCGCGCGTGACGACTTCGCCAAGGGGAACTACCGCTGGGTGGCGAGCGTGATGAACCAGGTGGTGTTCGCCGACCCCGCCAACACGGAGGCTCGCGCACTCGGGGCCGATGCATTGGAGCAGCTCGGCTACCAGGCCGAATCGGGCCCGTGGCGCAACGTGTACCTCTTCGGCGCGCAGGAGCTGCGCGGCGGCGTGACGCAGCTTGCGGCCAGCACCATCCCGACCGATCTGGTGCGCGCCTTGCCGATGGACATGGTTTTCGATTCGATGGGCACGCGCCTCAACGGGCCGCGCGCCGAAGGCCGCAGAATAGTCATCAACTGGGCGCTCTCCGACACCGGCGAAACCTATGTGCTCAACCTCGAGAACGCCGCGCTCACACACATCAAGGGCAAGCAGGCTGAAAAGGCCGATGTGAGCCTGCAGTTGACGCGCGCCACCTGGGATGCCGTGCTGCTCAAGGAGTTGGCGCTGCCGGATGCGATGAAATCGGGCCAGATCAAGGTGATCGGCAACCCGGCCAAGCTGGTGGAGCTGTTCTCGCTGCTCGACAACTTCACGCCGCAGTTCGAGATCGTGGAACCGCGGAAGGCGGCACCCTGAAACCGCAGGAGATAGCTACTCCTTGGTCAGCGGCTCGAACAATTCGTCGAAATCCTGCGCGTTGAGCGCCGCATCGCTGGCCACGCCGGAGAGCAGCAGGTCGGCCAGGCCGGCCTTGCGCGCCTGCATGTCGAGGATCTTGTCTTCGACGGTGCCACTCGCCAGCAGCTTGTAGACGAAGACCGGCTTGTCCTGCCCGATGCGGTAGGCGCGGTCGATGGCTTGCTGTTCGACGGCCGGGTTCCACCACGGGTCGAAAAGGATCACCGTGTCGGCCGCCGTGAGGTTCAGGCCCACGCCGCCGGCCTTCAGGCTGATCAGGAACAGCGGCACTTCGCCTTGCTGGAAGGCGGCGACCACCTCGCTGCGGTCGCGTGTTTCGCCCGTCAGCTTCAGGTACGGCAGCTTGAGCTTGACCAGCTCGGGCTCGATCAAGGCCAGCATCTCGGTGAACTGAGAGAAGAGCAGCACGCGCCGGCCGTCTTCGATCAGCGTGGGCAGCAGGTCGAGCAGCAGCTCCATCTTGGCCGAGGGCGCGGCCTTGGCGGCGGCTTGCGAAGCGCCCTCGCCGACCTTCAGCAAGCGCGGGTCGTTGCAGACCTGGCGCAGCTTGAGCAAGGCATCGAGCACCATGATCTGGCTGCGCGCCAGGCCCTGGCGGGCGATGGCGTCGCGCAGCTTCTGGTCCATGGTGGCGCGCACGGTTTCGTACAGGTCGGCCTGCGCGCCAGTGAGTTCGACGCGCAAGAGCGTCTCGGTCTTCTCGGGCAGCTCGCGCGCCACCTGCTGCTTGGTGCGGCGCAGGATGAAGGGCCGCACGCGGCGCGCGAGGGTCTGCGCCTGCAGCGTGTCTTGCCGCTTTTCGATCGGGTTGCGGTAGTGCTCGCGAAACTGCGCCTCGCTGCCGAGCAGGCCGGGGCACACGAAGTCCATCAGGCTCCAGAGCTCGCCCAGATGGTTCTCGAGTGGCGTGCCGCTCAGGCACAGGCGGTGGCGCGCGCGCAGGCCCTTGAGCGCAATGGCGGCCTGGCTGCGGCTGTTCTTGATGCGCTGGGCTTCGTCGAGCACCAGGTAGTGCCAGGGCTGCGAGCGCAGGGTTTCGATGTCTCGTACCGCGAGCGGGTAGCTGGTGACGACGACATGGGCCTGCACGATGCGGTCGAAATCCTGCGTGCGGCGCGGCCCGTGCAACAGCAGCAGCTTCAGGCCCGGCGTGAAGCGCGCGGCTTCGTCGTGCCAGTTGCCGAGCAGTGTGGTCGGCACGATGACGAGGCTGGGCCGGTCCAGGCGCCCCGCATCGAGCTCGGCCTGCAGCAGCGCGAGCGCCTGCAGCGTCTTGCCCAGGCCCATGTCATCGGCCAGCACGCCACCGAGGCGGGCGCGGCGCATGAAGTCCATCCAGGCCAGGCCGTCGAGCTGGTAATGGCGCAGCACGGCGCGTACGTTGGGCGAGGGCTCGACCGCCGGCAGCCCTTCGCCCAGGCGCAGCGCGCGGATCTGCTCGACCAGCTCGGTGAAGCTCGGCGGCGCCGTCACCTTGGCGCCTTCGGACAGGGCTTCGAGCGTGCCCACGTCGAAGCGCGAAATCCGCAGCGGCGCGCCCTTGTCACCGGCGCGGAAGACGCCGCGCAGCCAGTCCATCAGCGGTGCGATGCGCGCGACCGGCAGGCGCAGCAGGCGCTGGCGCGGCGCCTGCCCGGGGACGGGCGGCACATCCGAAGGCCAGGGCAGCAGAACGTCGGCGGGTGTGTCTTGTGCGAGGGTGTCATCTCCGGGGACGACGCTCCCGGATTCGTCATGCCCTGCCAAAGCGCCGTCCGCTGTTTCTGCCGACCGCACGGCCGCGTCGAGCGAGAGCCAGCCCGTTTGCACCAGGCCGACCAGCAAGGGCACGAGGTTGACCGGCCGACCTTCGACCACGACCTTCAGGCCGACGCTGAACCAATCGCCCGCCGACTCTTCGTCGATGCTCACCGCCCATTCCTCGGCGTTGTGCATCTCGAAGGGGAAGTCGTCTTCGACCTCGACCTTCCAGCCCTGAGCTTCGAGCGCCGGGAAATCCTGCGCCAGCAAGGCCGGCCATTGATCGCGCCGCTGCGGCACGACGATCAGCGGCTTGCCCTCGAGCCCGGGTGGGATCACCGAGGACTGGATGCGCAACTGGCCCAGACGCGCGAGCCGGTCGAGCGCCAAGCCGGCGACCAGGCTCCACGGGCGAAACTCGAGCCCGGTGAAGAGTTCGATCAGCGCTGCCGATTCGGCCTTGGCATCACGATCGAAGCGCACCAGCGTGCGCTGCCCGGGCGACTCCATGAAGGCCGTGTCGGCCGCGCCCGCCGGAAAGTGAAACTCGATCGGCGCGCCCGAAGGCGGCTGGTAGCGCAGCAGCAACTGCGCCGCCGCCTGGCGCAACCGCATGCTGCGCGTGTGGGCCGGGCCGTAGCTCTCATGCAGCAGTGCTTCCGAGGCCACATCGATGCAGCTCGTGAGCCGCAGCACCGGCACGAGCTTCAAGGGGCCGAGGTCCTGCACTTCGCGCGCGTGGTGCTCGGGCAGCGGCAGCGCGAGCTGGCGCGCAGTGCTCACCGTTTGCAGGCGCTCGACGAACTGCGGCAGCAGATCGCCCGGCACCGCCGGCATGCGGCCCAGCCATTCGGTCACCGCCACGCTCAGCGGCGCGCCGCCGGCCTGCGCGGGGCGAACGGTGGCGGCGGCCAGGTCGAGCACCAGCGGCTCGGGCAGTTGGATCAGGTGCAGTGGCGTATCGGCCGCACCGCGCCATTGGGTGCGCCACTGGCCCATGGTGTCGGCATGCCATTGCAGCGTGACATGCAGCGGCTCGTCCGACCACGCGGCCGGCGGGCCGGGCGGCGTGGGCAAGGTCGCTTGCGCGTTCGGCAACAGCCATGCGCGGCCGGTGCCCAGCACCGCGCGCAAGGCCGCCATCGCACCGCGCCCGCGGAGGATGGCTTGCGCCGGCGAAGTCGACGCAGCCAGCGGCGACGCCCCTGGGAACGATGGCGTCAACAAAGGCAGCAGCGCGGCCAGCACCGGCTGGTCCACCTCCGCCAGGTAGGCCGGCTGGTTGCGCAGCATGTCGGTGACGGGCGCCGTGTGCACGCGGTGCGCGCCGATCTCGCCGGTCTTGCGCAAGGTGCCGAGGTAGAGCGTCAACAGCAACTGCGTGCCTTGCGGATACAGCACGTACATGAGCTGGCGCGCAGCCGGTGGCTTGGGCTCTGTCGCCACCGCCGGCGGTGGGTCGGGCAGCAGCGCGGCCTCGGCCAGTTCGGCCAGCCACGCGATGAGCTGGCGCGGCAGATCGCCTGGGCGCTGCTGCAACGCCTGGAGCTGCGACTGGCCGGGTTGGGGCGATGCTGCGCCATGCTCGCCTGCCGTTCCGTTGACCGGCGCCAGCGGATTGGCGGCCGTCGGGTCCTTGCGCAGCTTGATCTGGAAGGCCTCGAACGCCATCAGCGCCGCCGCCACATGCTTGCAGTTGAAGCCCACCGGGCAGGTGCACTTTCCCCGCACCTGCAAGCCCAGCCGCCGGTCGATCGGCAGTTCGGTGCGCTGCTCGTAAGCGTGCGCCGAACTCCCGCGCAGCCTCGAGAACAGCGCCGGCCCTTCGATGCGCATCGCCAGCACCGCCCGCTCCGGCTCCAGCGCCATCGCGCGGGTCAGCGTGGTGCGGTCGAACTGCTGGCCAAAATCGAACTCGGACGGGATGTGGAAGTCGGTCATGGACGGGAAACACACGAGCCGGTGAAGGCTTCGAAAGCGCGAGCGCGACCGAGCATTGTCGGTCGTGATTCGAAATGCCCTTGCCATGCCGGGCATTTCCTTGCAAATGTGGGCAAGGGATGGCTGCGCTCCCGGTCATGGTCACCACGCCGTGGCGCCACCGTCGACTTTGAAGTCTGCCGCGGTGACCCAGCTCGACTCGTCGGAAGCAAGGTAGACAGCCAGCCAACCAATGTCTTCCGGCTGGCCGAGGCGCTTGATCATCAATTTGGCCAAGACCTGTTCCCGGAAGCCTTCCACCTCGTCCAAGGGACCACGCGTCGCGGCCGTCTCGACCAGCGCGGGCGAAATGGTGTTGACGCGAATGCCGTGCTGCGCGCCTTCCATGGCCAATTGGCGGCTCATGGCGAGCACGGCCCCTTTGCCGGCGCAATGCGCCAGTGCCGGCGACAACGGCAGGGCGACATGTGCGTTGGCCGACGCGAAGTTGATGACCGAGCTGCCACCCTTCGTGAGATGCGGCCAGACCGCCTGGCAGACGAGAAAGACGATGTCGACCTCGCCCACCAGCGTCTTGCGCCACTGGGTTTCGTAGTCCATCTTGGCCAACCACTCGAAGCTGCCGAAGGCAGCCGCATTGACCAGAACATCGACCTTGCCGCACAGCGCCACGGCGTGCTCGATCCAGCGATTCACCAGCGGCGGCTGCGTCAGGTCGAGTGGATGCAGGCTGTCGATCGCCACGCCGTGCGCGGCGGCCGCTTCCACGGTCGCCTGAGCAGCGGCGGCATCGATATCGCAGCCCAGGACGCGGGCGCCCTGCTGCGCGAACATCAAGGCGATGCCGCGTCCGATCCCGGCCCCGATACCGGTCACCAGCGCCACCTTGCCCTTCAAGCGGTCACCGCTGCGGCCCGGCAACGCCGGCGTTAATGGCGGCTTCGGAAGGCTCTGCTCACCCACGGCGATTCCCCATGCCCACCGGGAGCGCAACCACCGCCAGCGCCACCAGTGCCCAGCCGAACAGGCTCACCACCTCCGCCCGCGGGACGACGAGTTGTTTCTCCAGGCCCACGATCATCAACGGGTTGAGGAACATGCCCAGATTGAAGCAGGATTGAAACGCCCCGATGCCCATGCCACGCCGCGAGACCGGCAGCATGCGCGCGTTCCAGGTCACCATGGCAGGCAAGACGATGCCCGTTCCCAAGCCGTTGACGAAGCCGGCGCCGCGCACGCCTGGCTGCGCCAGCGGATCAAGGCGGTTGCAGCGGAGATCACATAAACCGTCGGCATGGCATGCTGCGGCCATGCATCGACGCTCTCTCCTTCTCTCCCTCTTCGCTGGCACCGGGTTGGCGCCCTTGGCGGCTCACGCGGACCTCGCCGGCCGCGTGCGGCCACGGCCGCTGAATTTCCCGGCTGACTTCGGCGCGCATCCAGATTCCCGCACCGAGTGGTGGTATGTGACGGGTGCCCTGCAAGCCGATTCGCGGACCTGGGGCTTTCAGGTGACTTTCTTTCGATCCACGACCGATGTGACCGCTTCGCAGCCGAGCGCGTTCGCGGCGCGGCAACTGGTGTTTGCGCACGCGGCCGTCACCGATCTGCAGCAGGGGCGTTTGCAGCACGACCAACGGATTGCGCGCACGGGCTTCGGCATCGCGGAGGCGAGTGCAACAGACACGCTGGTGACGCTGCGCGATTGGCACATCGCACGCGCGCCGCTGGGCAACGGCAGCCGCTACACGGCGCAGGTGCGCAGCGACAGCGCCGGCTTCGCACTCGATCTGCAAATGGACACGACACAGCCGCTGCTGCCGCAAGGCGATGCCGGCTACTCGCGCAAAGGCCCAGGGCCGGAGCAGGCGAGCCACTACTACAGCCAGCCACAACTTGCCGTGCAAGGGCACCTGACACGCGGCGGCCAGGCCATTGCCGTGAAGGGCCGCGCCTGGCTCGACCACGAATGGAGCGATTCGCTGCTTGACGCGCAGGCCGTCGGCTGGGACTGGATCGGCATGAACCTGGACGATGGCAGCGCGCTCACCGCCTTCCGGCTCCGCCGCGCCGATGGCAGTGCGCTTTATGCGGGCGGCAGCTTTCGTGCGGCGGGGGGAGCGGCGCGCATCTTCGGCGCCGACGAGGTGACGTTCACGCCGGGACGGACGTGGCAGAGCGCGTCATCGAAGGCGCGCTACCCGGTCGAGTGGCGCATCGACACACCCAGCGGCAAATTCACCATACGCGCCCTGCTCGATGACCAGGAACTGGACAGCCGCAACAGCACCGGATCGATCTACTGGGAAGGCCTGAGTGACCTGCTCGACGACCGCGGCCAGCGCATCGGCCGCGGCTATCTCGAACTCACAGGCTACGCCGCGGCTTTGCGCTTGTGATCGAGCAAACGCCGCGGATCCGGCTCCGCCGGTCCGGTGGCGTCGCCCCTTGAGAGGGAGTGCCGAAGGCGCTCCGGGGGTGGGCCCATCGGCTTCAATGTGCGCCGCCACCATCCATGGCCTGGCCGATGACGGGCTTCGAGAGCCACACCATCGCGATGAGCACCACGAACACCACCGACGACAGCAGGAACAGATCGGTCACGGCCAGCGTGTAGGCCTGCTGGTCCATCAGGCGGTTGACGGTGCCTAGCGCCTGCTCGGGGCTGTACCCGCTCGCACCCAACTGGCCGAGCACAGCCGTGGCGGTGTCGTTGCCGCGGTTCACGCTTTCGGCGAGTTGCGCGTGGTGCAGGATGGCCCGGTCTTCCCAGGCGGTGGTGAACAGCGAAGTGCCGACCGCGCCCGCGGTGATCCGCACGAAGTTGCTCAGGCCCGCGGCCGCCGGCATGCGGTCGGGCGTGAGCCCCGAGAACACGATGGCTTGCAAGGGGATGAAAAAGAACGCCATCGCCGCGCCCTGGATGATGGTCGGCACCAGGATGTCTTCGAAGCTCGCCTGCGTGTTGAAGCGCGAGCGCATCCACAGGATCAAGGCGAACCCGAGGAAGGCGACCGTGGCGAGCCGCCGCGGGTCGATCTTCGAGACGTTCTTGCCGACCCACGGTGAGAGGATGATCGCCAGTACACCGACCGGTGCCGTCACCATGCCGGCCCAGGTGGCGGTGTAGCCCATGTACTGCTGCAGCCAGAGCGGCAGCAGCACCACGTTGCCGAAGAAGAGGCCATAGGCGATGGAGAGCGAGAGCGTGCCCAGCAAAAAGTTGCGGCGCATGAAGAGGCGTAAATCGACGATGGGGTGCTTTTCGGTCAGCTCCCAGGCGAGGAAAAACGCGAAGCCGACAACGGCCGTCACCGTCAACGCGATGATCTGCGTCGAGGCGAACCAGTCGAGCTCCTTGCCCTTGTCGATCATGATCTGCAGCGAGCCGACCCACAGCACCAAGAGGCCCAGGCCCACGTAGTCGAACGGCACCTTCTTCGGCCCGGCATCGCGCTTGCGGTAGATCGACCAGGTGATGCCGGCCGCGATGACTCCCACCGGGATGTTGATGTAGAAGATCCACGGCCACGAGATGTTGTCGGTGATCCAGCCGCCCAGCAGCGGCCCGGCGACAGGCGCCACCAGCACCGTCATCGCCCACATCGCCATGGCCGTGCCCGCCTTGGCGCGCGGGTAGCTCGAGAGCAGCAGCGTTTGCGAGAGCGGAATCATCGGCCCGGCGACCAGCCCCTGCAGCACACGGAAGGCGATCAGCAGACCGATGTTGGGCGCGAGGCCGCACATCCACGAGGCGATCACGAACAGGATGATGCTGGCCGTGAACAGCCGCACCGCGCCGAAGCGCTGCGTGAGCCAGCCAGTCAGCGGCACCGAGATGGCGTTGGCGACGGCGAACGAGGTGATGACCCAGGTGCCTTGCGACGGGCTCACGCCCATGTCGCCAGAGATCGCGGGGATGGAAACGTTGGCAATCGAACTGTCGAGCACGTTCATGAACGTGGCGAGCGACAGCGCGATGGTGCCGAGGATCAGCTCGGTGCCTTGCAGCGGCGGCAACGCGGCCGGCGGGGCACCAGGCGGCGCCGGTGGAGGCGCGGCAGGTGCCGAACCCGAGGGCGCACCGGGCAGCGTGGCGGAACTCGAAGCCATGGTGGTCAGAGGCTCCGTGCGATCACTTGGGCGTGGCAAGCGCCGGCACCGAAGCCACCGCCGAGGCAACGCCCGTGCCGAGGGCCGATGAACCAGCAGCGTCATTCACCGCCGCCGGCTTGGCCTTGGCCACCTTGGCGGCCGGCGCCTGGCGCGATGCCGAGCTGCTGTCGCCACGCTGTGCCTTGCCGAGGTTGGCGGCAATGATCTTCTGCACTTCGGTGTCGGCCTCACCATTGAGCTGGTCGAACACCGCCGTTTGCGTAACGGTCGACTTGCGCGAGCCATCGGCCAGCATCTGGCCATCGGTCTTGCTCACGTCGACGGTCGCGTCCATCGAGAGGCCCACGCGCAGCGGGAATTGCTCGACTTCCTTCGGGTCCAGCGTGATGCGCACCGGCACCCGCTGCACCACCTTGATCCAGTTGCCGGTGGCGTTTTGCGCCGGCAGCAGCGCAAAGGCCGCGCCCGTGCCCGCGCCCAGGCCTTCGATGGTGCCGTGGTAGTCGACCTTCTTGCCGTAGACGTCGGCCTTCAGTTCGACCGGCTGGCCGATGCGCAGGTTGCGCAACTGGCTTTCCTTGAAGTTGGCCTCGACCCAGACCTGCTTGAGCGCGATGACCGACATCAGCGGCGCACCGGCCGCCACGCGCTGGCCGAGTTGCACGCTGCGCTTGGCCACGTAGCCATCGACAGGCGCGAGCAGGTCGGCACGGCGCAGCGCCAGGTAGGCCTCGCGCACACGGGCGATGGCGCGCTTGACGTTCGGGCTGTCTTCGACCGAGATGTTGTCGGTGAGCGTCTGGTTGGAGGTGAGCTGCTCACGCGCAGCCAACGCCGCCGATTGCGCGGCGGTGACCAAGCTCTTGGCGGCGGTCACTTGCGCCAGCGAGTGGTTGAATTCTTCCTTGCCGACCGCGCCGGTCACGACCAGCGGCTGACGGCGGTTGACGTCGTCTTGAGCCCGGGCGAGATCGCTTTGCGCACGCGACACGTCGGCTTCGCGCAGCGCGATCTGCGCCTTGAGCGTCGAGTTGTTGGCGAACAGCGTGCGCATCTCGCGCACGGTTTGCGCCAGCTGGGCTTCGGCTTGTTCGAGTGCGACTTGCGCATCGGCCGGGTCGAGCTTGACGAGCAGCTGGCCGGCCTTCACATGGTCGGTGTCGTCGGCGTTGATCGCGATCACGGTGCCGCCGATCTGCGGTGTGAGCTGCACCACATTGCCTTGCACGTAGGCGTTGTCGGTGTTCTCGAAGTGGTTGAGCACCAGCGCGTAGTAGGCGCCATAGGCGATGCCGGCCAGCACGACGACGGCGGTGATGCCGGTCAGCGCCTTCTTGCGGGCAGACGAGCCTTGCGGCGCGGCGGGAGCGGTCGATGTGGTCTCGGGGGCGGTCATGGGAAATCTCCGGGGACTGTTCTGTGGGGTAGCGGCGCGAGCAGGCGTCTGGCTGTGTTCAGCGGCCGGCTTGCGCGACGGGAATGGGGCGGTCGGCATCGGCGCGGTAGCCGCCGCCGAGGGCGCGGATCAACGCGACCTGGCTGTCGAGCGCGCGGGCCTTGAGGTCGGCGGCGAGGCGGCGCTGCGTGAGCACCGTGGTTTCGGCGTTGAGCACGACCAGGTACGTCGCAAGGCCCGCCTTGTAGCGTTGCGTCGCCAGATCGTAAGCCGATTCGGCGGCGGTTTGCGCGCGCGTCTGCTCGGCCTGCTGGCGGGAGATGGAGCGGATCGAGGCGATCTGGTCGGCCACATCGTGCACGGCGTCGAGCACCGCGCCGTTGTAGCTCTCGATCGCGCCATCGAGGTCGGCGGCCTTGACGCGCAGGTTCGAACGCAGCCGGCCGGAATCGAAGATCGGCAGGCGAATGGCCGGGCCGATGCCGTACTGCTCGGCGCCCGACTTGACGAGGTTGTCGAAGCCGATGCTCTGCAGGCCGACGAAGGCCGTCAGGTTGATGTTGGGATAGAACGAAGCCTTGGCCACGGCCACGTCCTTCGTGGCGGCTTCGATGCGCCAACGCGCGGCAGCGATGTCGGCACGCCGGGCGAGCAGATCGGCCGGCACCGAGACCGGCAGCGGCACGGCCTGCACGACGGAAAGCGGCGGGCTCAGCGCATCCAGCGCATTCGGCGGCTGAGCGGTGAGCGCGGCGAGTGCATGGCGGGTGAGCTCGATCTGCTCGTCGAGCTGTTCGATCTGCTGGCGGGTTTCGGGCAGTGCGCCTTCGCCCTGGCGGAGTTCGACGTTCGTGTCGAGGCCGCCTTGCACGCGGTCACGGATCAGGCCAAGCTGTTGCTCGCGCTGCGCCAGCGAGCGCACGGCGACCGCACGCTGCTCCACGAGGCGGGCGAGCTGCACATAAGTGCGCGCCACGTTGCTCGCCAGCATGACGCGCGAGGCTTGCAGATCGGCCTCGGCAGCGCGCTGGCTGCCCACGGCCGCTTCGATCGCCGAGCGGTTGCGGCCGAAGAAATCGATTTCCCACGAGCCGTTGATCTGGATCGTGCCTGTGTTGAGGATCGCGCCGCCGAGCGGTGCCGGGTAGATGTAGTTGCCGCTGAAGCGCTGGCGGTTCAGGTCGACGCCGCCATTCACATTCGGGCCATCGGCGGCTTCGCTGCCGGACACCGCCGCTTGGGCGCGGGTCAGACGCGCTTGCGCGACCTTCAGGCTGGGGTTGCCGACGAGCGACCGCTCGACCAGGCCGTCGAGCGTGCTGTCGCCGAAAGCCTTCCACCAATCGGCCGCGATGCCGGGCGCTTGCTCGACGGCATCCAGCCCGACGCTGGCGGGCTGCAGCGTTTGCGCGACCGAGGTGATGCCAGCACTGTTGGCGCAGCCGGCGAGCGTGAGCACCAGACTCGACGCCAGCGCGACCACCACGGCCGTGAGGGCCGGCAGATTCGCGCTGCAGGCCCGTTCGGCCAACGCTGCGCGCAGACCCGTGGCGCCGGTTTTGGAAGATGGTTGGTATGACTTCATTTGCTCAGGCATGCAGTTGCATGGAATTCTGGAGGGCACGGGATTGTTCTTATTTGGGGGTGGCTGCGCGCGAAGGCGCTGTCTCCGGCGTGTCGCGGAGCGACTCGCCGGTGTCCAGCATGCGCTGGAGATACATCTTGAGCGCCAGCCATTCCGATTTGGAAAAGCCGGCCAGATGGGCGTTGAGAACCTC
Organism: Rhodoferax sp.; assembly: GCA_026224975.1. Lineage (GTDB taxonomy): Bacteria > Pseudomonadota > Gammaproteobacteria > Burkholderiales > Burkholderiaceae_C > LMDS01. Next base: position 14,444 of record JAMFRW010000382.1, read on the forward strand.
GGCCAGAACGGCCGGCACTTCGACAATGGCGGCCTCGCCTTCAGGCGTCAATTCGATGTAGACGACGCGGCGGTCTTCGGTCGAACGAACCCGCTTGCAGAGGCCTTTTTTTTCGAGGCGATCGAGCAGGCGGGTCATGGAACCGGCATCGACCTGCGTCCAGCGCGCAAGCTCGGCGACCGTGGCGGTCTGGGCGGCCTTGATCTTCATCAGCGGGCCCCACTGGGCGCTGGTGAGATCGTGCTTGTCCAGACGCCGATCGGCCTGCTGCACGATGGAGGCCACGACACGGCGCATGAGGTAACCCACGCTCTCCTCGGAGCAGTAATCAGCGCCGCGATAGAAGTCGGCAGGAGGGGAGGTGCGGGCCACGGTGTGCATTCGTCGAAAGTCAATCGATTGAATTTAGTTGCATAGGCATTGATTGTCAAGGCATTAGATGCAGGGCGTTGCGTGGGCGCCGCGCCGGGAGGCTCGCCTTACACTGCCAGGATGCCCAGCAGCGCCCTTCCGCCTTCTTCTTCTTCCGCTTCCGTTGGAGCCGCCGGCGTCGACATGGCCACGGGTTCGCCGTCTTCGGTGAGAACCACGACGCCTGCTCCGGGCAAAAACGTCAAATCGCTCAGCGGCCTGTTCCCGTTTCTGTACCCGTACCGCGTACGCATCGGGCTCGCCATCGTCTTTCTGGTGATGGCGGCGGTGAGCACGCTGGTGTTTCCGGTGGCGCTGAAATCGCTGATCGACCAGGGTTTTGTTGCTGCCGATCCCGGTGCGCGGGTGATGGCGATGCGCGAACATTTCTTTGCACTCTTCGGCGTGGGTGCGGCGCTCGGCCTTTTCTCGGCGCTGCGCTTCTACACGGTGAGCTGGCTGGGCGAGCGCGTCACGGCTGACCTGCGCAACGCCGTCTATTCGCACGTCGTCAAGCAGAGCCCGGAGTTTTTCGAGACCACGCAAACCGGCGAAGTGCTCTCACGCCTGACGACCGACACGACGCTGGTGCAGACCGTCGTCGGCTCCAGCCTCTCGATGGGCTTGCGCAATGCGGTGATGGGCATGGGCGCGATGGCGATGCTGATCATCACCAACCCGCTGGTGATGACGCAGGTGCTGGGCATTCTGGTGATCGTGGTCGCACCCAGCCTCTACTTCGGGCGCCGCGTGCGCAAGCTCAGCCGCGCCAGCCAGGACCGCGTGGCCGATTCGAGCGCCATCGCCGCCGAGGTGCTGAATGCCATCCCCGTGGTGCAGAGCTACACGCAGGAAGCGCGCGAGGCGCAGCGCTTCGATACGTCCACCGAAAACGCCTTCGGTACCGCCATCAAGCGCACGCGCATGCGCGCGGTGCTGGTGGGCTTCATCATCACCGCCACCTTCGGCGCGCTGCTGTGGGGCCTCTACCAGGGCACGCAAGCCGTGGCACGCGGCGAGATCACGGCCGGGCACCTGGGGCAGACGGTGGTCTACGTGATCATCTTCGTCAGCAGCGTGGCGGTGCTGTCGGAGGTGTATGGCGATCTGCTGCGCGCGGCAGGTGCGACCGAGCGACTGATGGAACTCCTGGCGCTGCAATCGCCGATCGCCTCGCCCGCCCGGCCGGTGGCGCTGGCGCCCACGCGCGGCGGTTCATCGGTGGCCTTGCGTGACGTCACCTTCCGCTACCCCTCGCGGCCGAACCAGCCGACGCTGATGCATCTGGACCTCGAGGTGAAGCCCGGCGAAACCGTGGCGCTCGTGGGCCCGAGCGGCGCCGGCAAGAGCACGGTGTTCCAGCTGCTGCTGCGCTTCTACGACGTGGCGTCGGGCCAGGTACTGCTCGACGGCGTGCCGGTGACCGATGTGTCGCTGGACGCCCTGCGCGAGCGCATCGGCATCGTCCCGCAAGACAGCGTGATCTTCTCGGCCAACGCGATGGAAAACATCCGCTACGGCCGGCCGCAAGCGAGCGACGCCGAGGTGATGGCCGCGGCCAAGGCTGCGTTTGCGCACGACTTCATCATGGCGCTGCCAGAGGGCTACGAAACCTTCCTGGGCGAGCGCGGCGTGCGGCTCTCGGGTGGCCAGCGCCAACGCGTCAGCATCGCGCGCGCCATGCTGAAAAACCCGCCGTTGTTGCTGCTCGACGAGGCCACCAGCGCGCTCGATGCCGAGAGCGAACGCATGGTGCAGGCAGCGCTCGAGTCGGCGATGAAGGACCGCACGACGTTGGTCATCGCGCACCGGCTCGCGACGGTTCAGCGCGCGGACCGCATCGTGGTGCTGGAGGCAGGCCAGATCGTCGAAACCGGCACGCATGCGGAGCTGTCGGCCTCGGGTGGGTTGTATTCGCGGCTCGCGGCGTTGCAGTTCGATCGGTAGGTCGGATGCGGTCTTGGCTGCAGAACTGTGGCCGCGAATTTGTAGTCGCTTGCTCGTCGATTCATAGCCTGCGCCGTAGGCCTGCTCCGACAGACAAGGCTGCAGCTTGATTGCACAATTTGTCGCTTCGATCTGTCGATTCACCCAGCGGCCGGCCGCGCGGCCGGCAGCACGACTTTCAGCAAGGAAACGATCCGATGAAAACCTTCTCCTTCCACTCACCTGCGATGTTTCGCCGCTCTTCGACCACCGCCGCCTGCGGCTTGCTGGTGGCAGCCATGGCACTCGGCGGCTGCGCCAACATGAGCGAACGTGACCGCGGCACCGCCACTGGTGCCGGCGTGGGTGCCGTCGCCGGCGCCGTCATCGGCTCGGCGACGGGGGGCAGGGCCGGAACCGGTGCGGTCGTCGGCGGCGTGCTGGGCGCAGTCGCGGGCAACCTCTGGTCCAAGCGCATGGAAGACCGCCGCGTCGCGATGGAACAGGCCACGCGCGGCAGCAACGTCGAGGTGACACGCACCGACGACAACCAGCTCAAGCTCAACATCCCGAACGACATCTCGTTCGACACCAACAGCTTCGTCGTGAAGCCGCAAATGCGC
>JAMFRW010000052.1 GCA_026224975.1 Rhodoferax sp.
ACCGCTACGGCAAGATCCTCTCGCTGACCGAATACATGGGCGGCTCCGGCAAGGAGTTCACCAACCCCGGCCTCGACCTGAAGGACTTCATCGGCACCAGCTTCACCACCGCGCCTGACGGCAAGCTCTACCAGTTGCCCGACCAGCAGTTCGCCAACCTCTACTGGTTCCGTGCCGACCTGTTCGCACGCAAGGACCTGCAGGACAAGTTCAAGGCCAAGTACGGCTACGACCTCGGCGTGCCGCTGAACTGGAGCGCGTACGAAGACATCGCCGCATTCTTCAGCGAGGACGTGAAGACGATCGACGGCAAGCCGATCTACGGCCACATGGACTACGGCAAGAAGGACCCGTCGCTCGGCTGGCGCTTCACCGATGCCTGGCTCTCGATGGCGGGCACGGCGGACATCGGCATCCCGAACGGAATGCCTGTCGACGAATGGGGCATTCGCGTGGCAGACGACAAGTGCACGCCGGTGGGCGCATCGGTTTCGCGCGGTGGCGCCACCAACTCGCCGGCAGCCGTCTATGCGCTGACGAAGTACATCGACTGGATGAAGAAGTACGCGCCCAAGGAAGCCATGGGCATGACCTTCGGCGAGTCCGGCCCGGTGCCCGCGCAAGGCCAGATCGCACAGCAGATCTTCTGGTACACGGCCTTCACCGCGGACATGGTGAAGACCGGCCTGCCGGTGGTCAACGCCGACGGCACGCCCAAGTGGCGCATGGCCCCCGGCCCCAACGGCCCGTACTGGAAACAGGGCATGCAGAACGGCTACCAGGACGTGGGCTCGTGGACCTTCTTCAAGAACCACGACGCCAACAAGGTGGCCGCCGCCTGGCTCTACGCTCAGTTCGTGACGGCCAAGACGACCTCGCTCAAGAAGTCCATCGTCGGCCTGACCTTCATCCGTGACAGCGACATCCGTTCGGAGTACTTCACGCAGAACGCCAACAAGTACGGCGGCCTGATCGAGTTCTACCGCAGCCCCGCACGCGTCGCGTGGACGCCGACCGGCACCAACGTGCCCGACTATCCCAAGCTCGCGCAGCTCTGGTGGAAGAACGTGGCGGTGGCCGTCACCGGCGAGAAGACCCCGCAAGCCGCAATGGACAATTTGGCCAAGGAGATGGACGACGTGATGTCCCGCCTCGGCCGCGCCGGCATGGAGCACTGCGCACCCAAGCTCAACCCCGTCAGCGACGCCAGCAAGTGGCTCAGCGACAAGGGCGCGCCATGGAAGAAGCTCGCCAACGAAAAACCAAAGGGCGAGACCATTGCCTATGACACGCTGCTGAACGCGTGGAAGGCGGGCAAGGTTCGTTGATGATGTGAGCCTGGCGTTGCATTGATGCATCTGCGCCCCGCCGGTCATCATGATCGGCGGGGCGTTTTTCCACTGGCAACCAACACCGATGAAGATCACCTTCCGCTGCGACCCCGCCTTGATCGACGTGTTGCCGTGCCCGGTCGCCGCCAAGGCCGCGCTGCCGGACTGGCTGCGGCAGATGGCGCCACGCATGCCTTCTGCGGTGCACCAACGCAGCATCCGCACTGTCAAGCAGTGCCCGCCGTTCGTCGATGCGATGGCGCACGGTTTCATGGTGTTGTTGCCTTGCGACGTGCGCGTCGATCACGGCCGGTTCGCGTGGGATTGGCCGGTGGCCGCAGCCAGCGTCGCGGGGCATCCGCGGGCGCCGCTGAGCTTTCACGTGCCGGAGCAGATCGCTGGCTCGCCGCTGGCGCACGGCACGCAGTCGGCGATCAAGTTCAACAGCTTCTGGACGATCGAGTTGGAGGCCGGCTGGTCGCTGATGGCGGTGCACCCCATCAACCGCGATGATCTGCCCTTCCGGCTTGTGACGGGCCTCGTCGATGCCGACAGCTTCCATGCGGTCGGCATCAACTTTCCCGCGGTGTGGACAGACCCTTCGTTCAATGCAGTGCTGCCGCGCGGCACGCCGATCGCGCAGTGTTATCCGGTGCCGCGCGAGGCGCTGGAGCTGGTCTGCGAGCCGATGAGCGAAGCGCACGTGGGCCAGTTCGAAACCGTCGCCAGCCAGATCATGGCCGGGCCGGGCGTGTACCGCAAAGGCTATCGGCACAAGCGCGGCGCGGTTTGACCCCGCGCCGGCTCATGGCGGCTTAGTCTCGCTTCCCTCGTCAGTTCGAACAGGTGTAGTTCGCCGCCAGCTTGGCTGCGGCGGCATCGTTGGCGGCGCCGGTGTACTTGGGATATTGCGGGTACTGGCACAGCGGCCGATCGAAATTGACGGCGCCGGTGGTGGCGTTCAGTTGCTGCGCCGTCAAGTTGCCGGGCGCGGTGCTTTGCGTCACCCATTTGTCGAGGGCCGTCAGCAGATCGGCACTGTCCGCGCCGGGGCCGCCGGAACAATGGTTGACGCCGGGTGCGACATAGAAGCGCATGAAGCCATCGGCGGTCGCGGCGCCGACCGTCGTGCGCACGTTGGTGTAGTACTCGGCCGTGGCGTTCTTGCTGAGCGCCGGGTCGTTACCACCGTGCCAGAGGATGAGCTTGGCGCCGCTGTTGACGAAGGGGCGGATGTCGGTCACGGTGGCGTCATTCAACGCTGCCATCGCGTAGATCGCGTTGGGGTTCTGATCGAACGGCGTGTAGGTGAGCGAGTTGGCCGCGGGGTCGCGTGCCAGGTAGTTCTTGACGGTCGTGTCTTGAAACAGGTATTGCAGCGCGCTCGTCACCGTGCCGTTGCCGGTTTCCCAGGCGGCCCACGCGCCCGGATCGTCCTCATTGCCGGTCAGGCTCCAGCCGGCGTTGCGGTAGGTCGGGCTGCCGGCAAAGACGGTATCGGTGGTCCACGATGTGACGACGGCGAGTTGCGCATCAGAGAGGCAGGTGTTGCCGGTGTCGGCGCCACCGGCGCAGCGCAGGCTGGTCGGATCGAAGACCGCCGTGGTGCAGGCCGCCTGGTTCGAGACCACGCCATCGACGATGCCGTCGAGCCCATCGCAGGCGCTGCGAACCGCCGCAGCCAGCAACTGCGTCTTGGCCGCGCTGAAGGCACCGCCGGGCGCGGCGAGCGCTTTCGAGGTTCGGTTGAACGCGCCCATCAAACCGACCCAGTTGTAGGCCGGCGCGCGGGCGATCACACCATCGAACAGGTTGGGATAACGCTGCACGTTCATCAACCCTTCGCGGCCACCGTTCGAACAACCTTCGTAGTACGACTTCGTCGGCGCGACGCTGTAGGCCGTCTTGACGAGTTCGAGCGCCGAAGACATGACCGTGGGAATGGAGAGGCTCCCGAAGAGCTGCGCGGCATAGGCATCGTTGAGCGCGAAGGCGGCGCTCAGCACATTGCCCTGGTGGCCCGAGTCGCTGCTGACCTGCGCGTAGCCCTGGCCGAGTGCCGCGAGGTTGGTGCCGGCCAGTGGTGGGATGCTGCCGTTGTAGCCCCCGCCACCGCCGTAGTAGAGCTTGCCGTTCCAGGTTTGCGGCAGGCGCATCTCGAAGTTGAGACTGGGCGCGATGAGGCCGGAGACCTTGCAATAGGCCGGTGCGGGGCCGCTGGCCGCGACGGTGGCGGCTGTCAGCGTGGCGCCGGCGATGGTCTTGCCTCCGAGCGCATCGCAGGCTTGTTGGGCGGTGATTTTTGTGTAGTCGGGCGTGGAGGTATCGTCGTCGCTGCTGCAAGCGGCCAGCAAAAGCGTTGCGCCGATGACGGTGCCGGAGCCCACGAGGCGCAGCCGAAGGTGTTGTCTCGAATTCATGTCTCGTCCCGTTGTCGTTGTTTGGACTCGGGATTTGACGCCGAGGGGCATCGGCCCATCTGTCCATGCGCAGACAGTCTCGGTAGGTGGAAACGCTAGCCACGGCGCCGTCGGGGAAAGACCGATCGCCCTGCAACGAAACGGCAGCGGCGCTATGCTGCGCCTCCGTCGCTCGTCCTGTCGTTTGTCCATCGTTCGCTCCCGGTTGTCGTTTCCAAGAGGCTGCGTGAACATCGATCCATCGACCTCTGATTTTCTCGATCGCTCCGGCTTGTCGGCGCATTTGACGCGCGAGCAGAGCGCGCGTCTTGGCGAAGATGCGGTCGCGCAGGAGTTCAAGGCCGGTGCCTGTGTGCGGCCCCGCGGCGCGCCTTCGGATGCGTGGCTGGGCATCGCGAGTGGCGCGGTTCGCATCGAGAACACTTCGGCCGACGGCCGGCCGACGACGCTCACCCAATTCACCTCCGGTTGCTGGTTCGGTGAGGATTCGTTGTTGAACGGCTGCCCGTGGCCCTTCGATGCGATCGCGACGAGCGCGAGCCAGATCGTGCTGATACCGATCACCACCTTCGAATGGCTGCTGGACACGAGCCTGCCGTTCAACCGCTTTTTGCTCGGCCAGTTCAACGCGCGTCTGTCGCAGTTCGTCGAGCGCTGCGAGCACGTGCGGCTGCACGATGCGGATCACCATGTGGCGCATTGCCTGGTCGAGATGATCGACCCGCGCCTGCACCCGGCGATGAAGAACAAGCTCGCGATGTCGCAGGAAGGCCTGGCGCGGCTGGCCGGCGTCTCGCGCTCGGTGGTGAACCGCGCCTTGCAGCGACTGGAACGGCAGGGCTGGCTCAAGGTGAAGTACCGCTCGATCACGCTGATCGATGCGGAGGCGATACGGCGGTTCAGCAACGCTTGAAAGCGCCCGGGCACGGTGCTCAGGCGATGTCGGCGCAGGCTCTCAATTCGGTACGCAAGTGGTCGAGATCCAGCCACAAGCGGCCCACGTTCGGCGTGGACAACGCGTGGGCGATGCGGCCGAAGCTGTTCTCGTCGAGACGGTAGGCGCGGCCGTAAGCACGCATCGCCTCGTCCATCTTGCCGGCCTCTTGCAGCACGATGCCGAGGTTGGTTTCGACCTCGGCGCGCGGCGGCGCTATCGAAAGCACCTGACGCAATGCGACGGCCGCGCCTTCCATGTCACGAAGATCCTGCCGCGCCAAGGCGAGCCCGAACCACGCTTCTGCATGCGAAGGTGCCAGCCGCACGGCACGCTCGTGGTGCGCCAAAGCGCCCGGCCAATCACCGAGTTCGCGCGCCACTTGCCCGGCGATCAGCAGCGAGGGAACATGGTCGGGGCGAAGCGAGAGGCTTTGTGCGATGCACCCGGCGGCGCGCGGCCATTCGGCGTCGTTCGCGCACAAGGTGGCCAGCAGTTGCAGCACGGCCGGGTGCGGCGGCTGCGTCGCGAGCGCGTGTTCGCAGAGCAGCTTGGCGCGATCGGACTGGCCAGCGTTGGCATGTCGGATGGCCAGCGCAAGGCATTGCTCGGCCGACGCGGCAGCCGTGCTCACTGCACGACGCGCCGTCGGCTCAAGCGCCGGCCTTCGCGAGCCTCTTGGCAGGCTTGGCCCTAGCGGCCGCCGATTCCGATGGCCGAACGTCCGCCACCGGCCACGACCGCATCGCCATCTCGACGCTCGCCAGCAAGCTCGCCGGCGTGGCGCCGTCCTTCGCCTGCATCGACATGCCCTGGTACACCGTGGCATAGAAGGTGGCGAGCGAATCGGCATCGGTGCCGGCGGGCAACTCGCCGTCTTCGACCGCTGTCTGGATGCGTGACTGCAAATTGGCGACAGCTGCGGCGCGGCGCTTGGCCAAGGCGGTTTGCACGCGCTCGGCGGCAACGGAACAGTTGGTGGTGGCCATCACCATCATGCAGCCTTGCGGATGGCAGGGTCGGGTGAGTTCGTCGGCGGCTTCTTCGAGCCAGCGCTGGATCGCGCTGCGGGCGGTGGGCTCTTCGGCCAGGGCGCGCGAGCCGGCGCTGCCAGGCCCCAGGGCGTAGCGCTCGATGGCGTCCAGAAAGAGCCGCTCCTTGTCACCGAAGGCGGTGTAGAGGCTGGGCGGGGTGATGCCCATGGCGGCGGTCAAATCGGCGATGGAGGCGGCCTCGTAGCCGCGCTCCCAGAAGACATGCATCGCGCGCTCCAGCGCGGTGTCGCGATCGAAAGACAGCGGCCGGCCGCGCGCCTTGGGGGCTGCGGTGGCTCCGGCGGGAGCTTCAGAAGAACACATCGATGTCTCTAATGTCTTTTTCATAGTGATCGCTAATAAATGTCTTGACTTGACCTTGCGAGCTGGCTACATTGTGCCACATGTCGTAGCGTTCACTACGAAATAAACGTCCATTCAACCTACCGTGTTTTCCCTGCCAGGCGCGTGCCGAAAGGCCGCCCACCGCAGGTGAAGCCGCTGCTTTGCCGCAATAGGTTGCCAGGCCGTTTGGACGCCTAAAACTTCTCGAGGATTCAACCATGTCGCCCACCAACCATCGCAACCGCCGCAGCCTCTGGATGGCCGGCACCGCCCTCACCGCACTCACCGCCGTCGCGACCGCCATCTTCATCCTGAAGACGACGACCGCCGAAGCGTCGCCGAGTGCGGCCGCGCCGGCCACGCCGGTTTCCGTCGCCACCGTCACGCAGAGCGACGTCGCCACCTGGGACGAGTTCTCCGGCCGGCTCGAAGCCGTGGAACGCGTCGACATCCGCTCGCGCGTCGCTGGCACCGTGCAATCGGTTCACTTCCGCGAAGGCGCGTTGGTCGCCAAGGGCGACCTGCTGCTGACGATCGACCCTGCCCCCTACGCCGCCGATGTGGAACGCGCCGAAGCGCAGGTCGTGGCCGCTCAGGCCCGCCAGTCCTACAGCCACAGCGAGTTCGAGCGCTCGCAGCGCCTGCTCGAAGAACGCGCCATCGCCCAGCGTGAATTCGACGAGCGAAACAACGCGCAGCGTGAAGCCGATGCCAACCTGCGCGCTGCACAAGCCGCGCTGCAGACAGCGCGGCTGAGCCTGGGCTACACGCAGGTTCGTGCGCCGGTGGCCGGTCGCGTCGGCAAGCTGGAGATCACTGTCGGCAACCTGGTGGCCGCCGGCCCGGGCGCACCGGTGTTGACCACGCTGGTGTCGGTCAGCCCCATCTACGCGAGCTTCGATGCCGACGAGCAGATCGTCACCCGCGCGCTCAAGGACCTGCCGAGCGGCTCGGCCGCGCGCACGCACCTGGATGCGATCCCGGTGCAGATGGGCACAGCCGCCATGCCCGACACGCCCATCACCGGGCACCTGCAACTGGTCGACAACCAGGTCGATGCGCGCAGCGGCACGGTGCGCGTGCGCGCCGTCTTCGACAACGCCGATGGCAGCCTGATGCCCGGCCAGTTCGCCAAGCTGCGCATGGGCCAGGTAAAGAACACCTCGGCGGTGTTGATCAGCGAGCGCGCCGTGGGCACCGACCAGAGCAAGAAGTACGTGATGGTCATCGGCGCCGACAACAAGGCGGCCTACCGCGAGATCACGCTCGGCGCCAACGTCAACGGGCTGCGCATCGTCACCTCGGGCTTGAAGCCGCAGGAGCGCGTGGTCGTCAACGGCCTGCAGCGCATCCGCCCGGGCGCGCTGGTGGCGCCGGAAGCGGTGCCGATGGAAGTCAAGGCCGAAGCATCGCGTGAAGCGGCCCCGCGTTCATAAAAAGAGTCCACCATGAACCTTTCCAAATTTTTCATCGACCGGCCGATCTTCGCCGGCGTGTTGTCACTGCTGATCTTCCTCGCGGGGTTGATCGCGGTGCGCACGCTGCCGATCTCGGAATACCCGGATGTCGTGCCGCCTTCCGTCGTGGTGCGCGCCAACTACCCCGGTGCCAACCCGCAGGTCATCGCCGAGACGGTGTCCACGCCGCTCGAAGAAGCCATCAACGGCGTGGAAGACATGCTCTACATGAGCAGCCAGGCCACGACCGATGGCCTGATGACGCTCACCGTCACCTTCAAGCTCGGCACCGATCCCGACAAGGCGCAGCAGCTCGTGCAGAACCGCGTGGCCCGCGCCGAAGCGCGGCTGCCGGAGGAAGTGAAGAAGCTCGGCATCGTCACCATCAAGAGTTCGCCCGACCTGACGATGGTGGTGCAATTGCTGTCGCCGACCGGCCGATACGACATGACCTACCTGCGCAACTACGCGGTGCTGAACGTGAAAGACCGGCTGGCGCGCGTGAACGGCGTGGGCGATGTGCAGCTGTTCGGCTCGGGTGATTACTCGATGCGCGTCTGGCTCGATCCGCAAAAGGTCGCGCAGCGCGGCCTCTCGGCCGGTGACGTGGTGGCCGCCATCCGCGGGCAGAACGTGCAGGCCGCAGCCGGTGTGGTGGGCGCTTCGCCAGGCCTCGCGGGCATCGATGTGCAGCTCTCGATCAATGCACAAGGCCGCCTGCAGAACGAAGAAGAGTTCGGCGACATCATCGTCAAGACCGGCAGCGATGGCGCCATCACGCGTTTGCGCGACATCGCCCGCCTGGAGTTGGGCGCGGCCGACTATTCGCTGCGCTCGCTGCTCGACAACAAGGATGCCGTGGCCGTACCGATCTTCGCCGCGCCGGGGTCCAATGCCATCGCCATCTCCGACGGCGTTCGCGCCACCATGGCCGAGATCAAGAAAGCCATGCCCGAAGGCGTGGACTACGAGATCGTCTACGACCCGACGCAGTTCGTGCGGGCCTCGATCGAATCGGTGATCCACACGCTGCTCGAAGCCATCGCGCTCGTGGTGCTGGTGGTCATCCTCTTCCTGCAGACCTGGCGCGCTTCCATCATCCCACTGCTGGCCGTGCCGATCGCGGTGGTGGGCACCTTTGCGGTGATGCACCTGTTCGGCTTTTCGATCAACGCGCTGAGCCTCTTCGGGCTCGTGCTGGCGATCGGGATCGTGGTGGACGATGCGATCGTGGTGGTGGAGAACGTCGAACGAAACATCGAGGCCGGCCTGAGCCCGCGTGACGCCACCTACCGCGCGATGCGCGAAGTCTCGGGCCCGATCATCGCCATCGCGCTCGTGCTTTGCGCGGTGTTCGTGCCACTCGCGTTCATCAGCGGTTTGACCGGCCAGTTCTATCGCCAGTTCGCGCTGACGATCGCCATCTCTACCGTGATCTCGGCCGTCAACTCACTCACCTTGTCGCCTGCCTTGGCCGCCCTGCTGCTCAAGGGCCATGACCAGCCCAAAGACGCGCTGACCCGCGGCATGGACCGCGTGCTGGGCGGCTTCTTCGGTGGCTTCAACCGCCTGTTCAAGCGCGGTGCCGATGCCTACAGCGGCGGCGTGAAGGGTGCAATCTCGCGCAAGGCGATCATGTTGATCGTCTACCTCGCGCTCGTCGGCGTGACGGTCGGCCTCTTCAAGGCGGTGCCGAGCGGCTTCGTGCCGGCACAGGACAAGCAGTACCTGATCGGCTTTGCGCAACTGCCCGATGGCGCCACGCTCGACCGCACCGAAGACGTGATCCGCCGCATGGGCGAGATCACCATGAAGCAGCCGGGCGTGGAGCACGCGATCCAGTTCCCGGGCCTCTCGATCAACGGCTTCACCAACAGCTCCAACTCGGGCATCGTGTTCGTCTCGCTGTCGGACTTCGACAAGCGCAAGACCAAGGACCTGAGCGCGGGCGCCATCGCCGGCGCGCTGAACAAGAAGTACGGCGCGATCCAGGACGCCTTCATCGTGATGTTCCCGCCGCCTCCGGTGCAGGGCCTGGGCACGACCGGCGGCTTCAAGCTGCAGCTCGAAGACCGCGCCTCGGTCGGCATCAAGGGGCTGGACGATGCGCTGAAGGCCTTCATGGCCAAGGCGTACCAGGCGCCTGAGTTGGCCGGCATGTTCTCGAGCTACCAGGTCAACGTGCCGCAGCTCTACGCCGACATCGACCGCACCAAGGCACGCCAGCTCGGCGTGCCGGTGACCGACGTGTTCGACACCATGCAGATCTACCTGGGCAGCCTGTACGTCAACGACTTCAACAAGTTCGGCCGCACCTACTCCGTTCGCGTGCAGGCCGATGCGGCCTACCGCGCGCGCGCCGAAGACATCGGCACGCTCAAGGTCCGCTCGACCACCGGCGAGATGGTGCCGCTCGCGGCGCTGATGAAGGTCACGCCGACCTTCGGCCCGGAACGCGCCATGCGCTACAACGGCTTTCTCACGGCCGATGTGAACGGCGGTGCTGCCCCCGGCTATTCGTCGGGCGAAGCGCAAGACGCCATCAAGCGCATTGCGGCCGAGACGCTGCCGCCCGGCATCAGCTACGAATGGACCGACCTGACCTACCAGGAAATCATCGCCGGCAACTCGGCCATGTGGGTCTTCCCGCTCGCGATATTGCTGGTGTTCCTGGTGCTGGCCGCGCAGTACGAAAGCCTGACGCTGCCGGTCGCGATCATCCTGATCGTGCCGATGGGC